>JAEVYW010000239.1 GCA_023392555.1 Pseudomonadota bacterium
TCCCCAGCGAGTTTGGGCTTCGTGCCTCCTTTCTGATGGGCACATACGGCTTGATGCTGTTCGCGCTCCATTTCCTCGAAATCTTCCTGTTCGCGATCTTCTTTCGCGCTGTCGGCGCGATGCGAACGCTGGAGGAAGCGCTCTATTATTCCGCGTCTTGCTACGCGACCTTGGGCGCCTCGACACATTTCGACGAGGAGTGGCGGCTGGTCGGGGCGCTCGAGGCGCTGGTCGGCTTCATCCTGATCGGCTGGTCGACCGCCTTCATGGTCCGGACGCTTCGCAAGATCATCGACTAACCCTGCCCTTGCGCCACGGCGCGTCCCCGCATAAGTCGCGCCACGGCCTAGGGGTATAGCTCAGTTGGTAGAGCATCGGTCTCCAAAACCGAGGGTCGTGGGTTCGAGTCCCTCTGCCCCTGCCAGCCTTGAAGACTCGCGGCTGTATCGCTAAGTCGCGTTCAGCTCCGCCGGCCCTCTGGTCCGCGGAGCCTTTTTCTATCCGCAAGTGAGCAGACCAGTGGCGAAGACCTCCCCAGGCGAATTCATCCGGCAAGTACGCACCGAAGCGTCCAAGGTCGTCTGGCCGACCTGGAACGAGACGGTTCGCACCGGGATCATGGTCCTCATCATGACGGCGCTGCTCGCGCTCTTCTTCTTCGCGGTCGATTCGTTCTTCAGCGCAATCGTCCGCTTCCTGCTCGGCCTGATCGGCTAGAGCGGCAGACCGCACGAAAGACCAACGATCCATGTCCCGCTGGTACATCATCCACGCTTATTCCGGCTTCGAGAACAAGGTGAAGGAATCGATCCTCGCCGAGGCCAATCGCATGGGCCTGACCGGTCAGGTCGAAGCGGTCGAGGTTCCGACCGAGAAGGTCACCGAGATCCGCCGCGGCAAGAAGGTCACGTCGGACCGCAAGTTCTTCCCGGGCTACGTCCTGGCGAAGCTGGCGATGAACGACCAGGTCTATAACCTCGTCAAGAACACGCCGAAGGTCACGGGCTTCCTCGGCCCCGGCGGTAAGCCGCAGGCGATCAGCGAAGCCGAAGCCGCGCGCATCCTGTCGACCAAGGAAGAGGCCGCCTCCGCCGCTCCGAAGCAGCAGGTCAAGGTCGACTATGAGATCGGCGATGCAGTGAAGGTGCTCGACGGTCCGTTCGCAAGCTTCAACGGCGTCGTCGAGGAACTCGACTTCGACCGCGGCCGCGTGAAGGTCAGCGTCTCGATCTTCGGCCGCGCAACGCCGGTCGAGCTCGAATTCGAACAGGTCGAACGCGTCAAGTAAGATAGCACCAGTTCGAACGACTGAAGGGCCGCCGCTTGGCGGCCCTCTTCTTTTGTCGGATCAGAGTTCGCGGAGTGAGCGCCAGAAGTTGTCGGTCAGGGGCTCGAGAATGTATTGCAGCGCCGTGCGCTTGCGGACGTTGAGCACGACGTCGACCGGAAGGCCGGGCCGAAGCTGACCTCGTCCGAGGACGCCCTGGATTTGCGCAAGTTCTTCCGGCGGGATCTCGATTTCCGCCTTGAAAAAGGACCGGCCGGTCTTCTCGTCATTGAAGCTGTCGGCCGAGATCGTGCGGACCTTGCCCGTCATCAGGGGCAGGGTACGGTCATGGACGCTGACGAAGCGGACCTGCGCCGTTTGGCCTTCAAAGACGTCGTCGGCCTCCTGCGGGCTGACCTGCGCCTGGATCACGAGGTTCTTGTTGTCCGGAACGACCTCCATCAGCGTCTGGCCCGGAGCCACGACGCCGCCCACGGTGAAGACGGTCAGGCCGACAACCCTACCGGTTGCCGGAGAACGTACCTGCGCCCGATCGAGCTGCTCCCGAGCTGCGACAAGCTTGGGGAGGACTTCAGACAGACGCGACTGCGTGTCGCGAAGTTCGGTGGCGACATTTTCAAGCGCCGTGCTGCGGATCGACAGGCCCTGCATGCGGGTCTCGCCCTTGCCCTCTCCGGCACGTGCAATCTCCGACGCCATGCCAGCGCGCTGCCCCTGCAGGTCGGCCAGCGCACGCTCGAGTGCGCGGATACGGTTGCCCGACGCGAAACCCTTCGCCTCGATCTCCTTGAGGCCGTTGATCTCTTCGGTGAGCAGGCGCTCCTGCTCGCGTAGCGAAGCGATACGCTCGGCATAGCCGGACTGCTGCTCGCCGAGCTGGCGCGACCGCTGCCCCAGCACCGATTCCTGCGCCGAGATCGAGCCTTGGCGCGCTGCGAGCTGAGAGCGCTGGAGCTGCAACGCTTGCTCGGCAATCGGCCGGTCCTCCGGCCGAAGATCCGCGAACTCGACAGGCGTTGCGAAACCGCGTTGGCCGCGGCTTTCCGCCATGAGACGCGAGCGCTGGGCAAGCAACGTCAGATAGTCGCTGGTCAGTGCCCGCTCGGTCGCCTTGAGGTCCGGTGCCGCCATCTCCACGAGGATCTGACCGGCAGTGACCTGCTGACCTTCGCGAACGTGAATGGCGGTCACCACCCCGCCCTCGCGATGCTGGACCGACTGACGGTTGCCGGAGACGGCAATGACTCCCGGCGCACGAGCACCCGCGTCGAGCGGCGCAATGGCCGCCCAGCCCAATAGGATCACGAAGAAGCCGATGACGATGGCATAGCCGACACGCATGTCGCTCCGCGGATCGTCGGCAGGTTTCCCCGTCCCTTCATCGTACGACATAAGGTTCTGGTACGCGTTCATGCCGTCTTCCCACTCGGTGGAGCGGCAAGCCTCGCCGCAACTTCCGCTGCCGGCCCAAGCATCCGCGGACGGCCGCCTTCGAGAACGAGCAGGCGGTGCGCCTTCTCGAGCACGCCCCGGCGGTGGGCGATCACCACAACTGAGCACTTGCGCTCCAAAGCGTGGTTGATCGTCTTCATCAATGTCTCTTCGCCCTCGGCATCGAGGAAGGCGTTGGGCTCGTCGAGGATGAGTATGACGGGGTCGCCATAAAGCGCACGTGCAAGCGCAATCCGCTGCGCCTGGCCGGACGACAGGCCGCGGCCGAGAGGGCCGAGCTTCGTGTCATAGCCTTGCGGCAGCTTGAGGATGAGTTCGTGCACGCCCGCGGCCTGCGCTGCGGCCACCGCCCGCTGATCGACATCGAGTCCACCGGCATCGAAGCGGGCGATATTTTCCTTGATCGTACCTTCGAACAAAGTCGGTTCCTGGGGCACATACCCTATGTGACGGCCGAGCTGGTCGGGGTCCCAGTCCGCGATCTGCGCGCCATCGACGCGGACGGTTCCCGCCTCCGCTACGATCGCCCCGGCGAGAACCTTCGCAAGCGTCGTCTTGCCCGATCCGCTTGGCCCGATGACGCCCAGCATCTCACCAGGCGTCACGTCGAAGCTTACGCCGTACAAGATGGGTTGGCCGTCGGGCCCGCGCACACCGATGCCTTCGGCCTGGATCTTGCCCGCGGGGGCGGGAAGCTGCGTGTAGATGCGCGTCGGTCCTGCGCCACCCAGCGTATCGGCAAGACGGCGAAGGGCCGCACGTGCATTGTTCAGGGCCGGAAATCCGCCGATCAGCGCCTCAATCGGCTGGAGCGCACGGCTGAGCAGGATCGACGAGGCGATGATCGCGCCCGACGAGATATAGCCTTCGATCGCCAGAAGCGCGCCCAAACCGAGTGCGGCGGATTGCACGAAGAGGCGGAAGAAGCGGCTCGTGGCTGCAATTCGCGTTCCAAAGAATTGCGATTCCGCGAACTTGTCGAGGCCCTGGCGGCGAGCCCCGAGCTGCCGCTCGACCATGCGGCCCGACATGCCGAGAGCGCGTACGGTCTGGCTGTTCAGGGACATGGTTTGCGCGGAGTTGTTTGCAGCGGCCATTGCCTCGTTCGCGGCCTCGCTGGCGGCCCGCGTCATCTTCTGGTTCCACCAGGCGAGCGCAACCAGGATCGCGGCGGAAACGAGTGCAAGAATGCCGATCCAGAAGTGCAATAGGAAGGCGACGATGATGAAGATCGGAAACCAGGGCGCGTCGAAGATCGCCGCGACCACCGGCGTGCCTATCATCTGCCGGACCGTGTCGAAGTCGCGCATGCCCTGAACTGCGCCGCGCGGATTGGCGGCAAGGATGCGCTGGAGGATCAGCGGAGCGAGCAAAGCATCCAGACGAAGACTCGCGCGGACCAGCAGTCGCAGGCGGATCGCGTCCAAAGCGCTCAAGGTCAGCAGCGCAACGGCGAGCGCGATCGTGACGAACAGAAGCGTGAGCTTGCCGCCCGTCGTGACCACTCGGTCGTAGACCTGGAGCATGTAGATCGGCGGCGCGAGGAAGAGCAGGTTCAGGAAGAAACTGAAAACGCCCGCGGCGATGAAATGCGGACGACAGGCCCGCAGCGCTTCAGCCAAGTTCTCCGGAAGTTCAGTACCAGCGATTTTCATGGGCGCCTTCTAGGAGAAATATTCCGTAGCGAGAAGCAGTTGTCGGCAATTGTGCCATTTCGGCAAGGGCGTTGCGCGACCGTCATGTCGCGGGTCCAATCAACGCGTCTGCCCGCATGGCGAGCTCGGTTCGATTGGCGACGCCGGTCTTGTCAAAGATCGAATGGAGATAGACCTTCACCGTCCCTTCGGTGACGCCAAGCTCGCTTGCGATTTCGCGGTTGCGCAGGCCCTTCCGGACCAGCCCGATAAGTTCTCGCTCACGCGGTGCAAGTGCCACTCGAGTTCGCGCAGCGGCGCCGGCATTGGCAGCGCGATCGACCAGTTCGGGATCCATCCACTGACGTCCATTTGCGACCGTCTGCAGGCAATCAAGCAAGTGCGCGGGATCGGCATTCTTGAGCACGATCCCGTCGGCCTTCAAATTGACGGCATCCAGCAGTGCGGGGTCGGTGAGCTCCGCCGTCAGCAGGATAATTTTCCTCCTGTCGCCCTGGTCGCGGAAATGACGAAGCACGTCGATCCCTGTCCCATCGGGCATGCGGACATCCAGCAACAGGATGTCCGGATCCACCCTCTCGACGGATTGAATCGCATCGGCGCCCGAACTCGCCCAGCCCGAAATTTCGAACTCGGTCCCTTTAAGGAGCACGTCCAACGCGGTCCTGATCATCGGATGGTCGTCGGCAACAAGTACGCGTGTTGTCATCAAGCGGCCTTCCCGATTGGAAGCATGATCGTCACGCGCGTTCCACTGGACAGCGAGCGCAAGCGAAGCTCGCCCCCAGCCTCTGAAACGCGCTCTCGCAACGACCTTGGATGGTCCGGTTCGCCGATCTCGCCCTGTGCCGAAGGCGGTAGCCCAATGCCGTCATCGACTAGGCGGAGGCAGAACCACTTGGGCCCCGCGCTAACGCGGATATCGACGCTGGTCGCCTTGCCGTGGCGCACTGCGTTTGCCACCGACTCCCGCATCAATTGCTGAGCATCGATGAGCAATCGTGCCGGTACCGGCCGGTGCGCGGTTTCCGCAGAGAAGCGGCAGCCGATGTTCCATTGCGCGCCAAGCTTGCGCGACAGGGTCTGCAGTTGAGAGGCAAGCGTCTCGAGCTCCACTTCCTGGCCGCTTCGTAG
>JAEVYW010000240.1 GCA_023392555.1 Pseudomonadota bacterium
GGTTACGCGCGCTATGGCGCGCAGGGCGGCGATTGGGGCTCGGCGGTGACGACATCGCTCGGTGGACAGGATCCCGAGCACTGCGCCGGCATCCACATCACGCTCGCCTTCAACGCGGCGCCGAAGGTCGAGGGCGAGCCGACGCCGGAGGAGAAGCGCGCGCTCGCCGGCCTCAAGCATTATGTCGATCTCGATTCGGGCTACTCCAAGCAGCAATCGACGCGCCCGCAGACGCTCGGCTATGGCCTGACGGATTCGCCGAGCGGGCAGGCCGCCTGGATCCTGGAGAAGTTCTGGGCCTGGACCGATTGCGACGGCCATCCCGAAAACATCTTCGACAGGGACGAACTGCTCGACAACGTCATGCTCTATTGGGCGACGGAGACCGCGACGTCCTCGGCGCGACTCTATTGGGAAAGCTTCGGCAAGCGCCGCACGACGCCGAAGGTCAATGTCCCGACCGGCGTTGCCGTGTTTCCCAAGGAGATCATCACGCCGGTGCGGCGCTGGATGGAGCCGAACTTCTCCAACATCAGTCACTGGAGCGAGATGGAGAAGGGCGGCCACTTTGCCGCGTTCGAGCAGCCGGAGCTGTTCGTGCGCGATGTCCGGACGTTCTTTCGCACGGTGCGGTAGCCCGCTCCATCATTCCGCACGATGTTCGCGATGACGGGCCGAGGGGCCTGGGCGGCGTCGCCTCGGCTCGATGTCCGGAGTGTATCCAGGAAAAATCCAACTTCAGATTGACTCCTGCCGGCGTTGCAATAGCCTGCCTAGCTGCATTTCATTTTTTATTTTCAGGAGATTTCACGAGGCTCATCGAGCGTGCCGGTGCCCGGTGCAGTGGCGAAGCCGCCTATCTCGCCTGGGACGTCGAGGCCCGTCGAACATGGCCTATTTCCTGACCAACACATAAAAGCGGGGGGTAGCATGTCCATTCTCGAAGATACCCAGGCTTACGAAGATTGGTTGGCCACGCAGTGCAAGGTGGTCGAGAAGCACCTCGAGAAAAAGCACGAACGAATGCGCGAAAGCCCGTTCGTGTTCTTGCGTGCAACCTATTATCGCTGGGCCAAACGGATCGAGCGGATTTGTCCCGACTTGGTCGGGGCGCCATCCGCCCTTTGCGTCGGCGACATCCACCTCGAGAATTTCGGGACGTGGCGCGACGCCGACGGACGATGGGTCTGGGGCGTTAACGATTTCGACGAGGCGGCCGTCATGCCGTATGCCTTCGATCTCGTCCGTCTCGCCACAAGCGTCGAGCTCGCCCCGAAGATGAGGATCGCCGGCCGCGATGCGGCCGACGCGATCCTCGCGGGCTACCGCCGCGGAATCGAGAACCCGGGGCCGGCGCTGCTCGACGAGCAAAAAATCTGGATTCGCGACTACGTAAGATGCTCGGATGATTGCCGGCATGAATTCTGGAAGGACATCGACGGCCTCAAGACCGAGGACCCTCCGCCCGCGATCCGCAAGCTGCTCATCGCGAGTCTTCCCGGCAAGCCGGAGAAGACGGAGTTTTTCCGGCGTCGGGCCGGTGGCGGAAGCCTGGGACGTCCTCGTTACGTCGTCGTTGCCACCTGGCGCGGCGGCCGTGTTGTGCGGGAAGCGAAAGCGCTGGTCGCGTCCGCCTGGGACTGGTCCCGGGGCGCGAAGCCACGGAAGCACAAATTCCTCGACCTCTCGGCTGGCACGCACCGCGCGCCGGACCCGTATCTCCAGGTCGTGCGGGATGATGACGGCACCAATTTCGTCGTCCGTCGGCTCTCCGCGGACTCGCGCAAGCTCAATCTGGAGGACGAGGCCGGCGACTTCGATGAAAAGCAGTTGCGTGCAATGGGAGCGGATCTCGCCGCCATCCACGCTGCCACCGTCGACTCCGCGGTGATCACGGCGGACCTGAAAAAGCGGCGTGGTGGCTGGCTGCATGACAACGCCCGCGCAGCGCGAGAGGCCACGGAAAAGGACTATGATTTGTGGCATCGGAAGGGCAGTTGACCGTCGCGCGATCCAAACTTCTTTCGAGGTGCCCGGCCTGACTGTCTGGTGTACCTTCGCTTCGCGATCCCATCACCATGAAGGGGATCGGGAGAAGCGACCAAGCCCATGCTCACCGAAGCCGCCACCTATGACGAACTCTACCGCAACTTCCGCTGGGACGTTCCCCCGCGCTTCAACATGGCCGAGGCCTGCTGCGACCGGTATGCAGACGGCAGCGGCCGCCTCGCGCTGATCTATGTTCATGAGAACGGCGAGACGACCCGCACCTCCTTCGATGAAATCGCCGAGGCCTCGCGCCGCTTCGCCAATGTGCTGAAGGCGGATGGACTGGTGCACGGCGACCGCGTCGCGGTGTTCCTGTCGCAGTCGCTCGAATTGCCGGTCGCGCATATGGCGGCGTTCCGTTCGGCGATGATTTCGATCCCGCTGTTTGCGCTGTTCGGGGAGGACGCGCTGGAATTCCGTCTGTCGAATTCGCAGGCCAAGGCCATCGTCACCGACGAAGGCGGCTGGGAAAAGCTCGCGAAAATCCGCGACCGGCTGCCGGACCTGAAGACTGTCTATGTCGTCGGCGAGCGCGCGCCGTCAGGAACAAAGTCGTTCTGGGATACGGTGAAGGCTGCCTCACCCGACTTCGAACGCGTGGACAACGCGGCCGACGATCCCGCGCTGATCATCTACACGTCCGGCACGACCGGCAATCCGAAGGGCGCGCTGCATGCGCATCGCGTCGTGCTCGGGCATCTGCCGAATGTCGAGATGTGCCACAATTTTCTGCCACGTCCCGGCGATCTGATGTGGACGCCGGCGGACTGGGCCTGGATCGGCGGCCTCGTCAACGGTCTGTTCGCGTTCTGGTATCACGGCATTCCCCTCGTGGGTCACCGTGCGCGAAAGTTCGAGCCACAGGCGGCGATGCAGATGATGGCCGATCTCGGCGTCCGCAATGTCTTCCTGCCGCCGACCGCGCTAAAACTGATGCGCCAGGCTGGCGTCAGCAATCCCGGCGTCACGCTGCGCAGCATCTTTACTGGCGGCGAGTCGCTCGGCGGTGAGCTGCTCGGCTGGGTGCGCGAGACCTTCGGTATCGATGCGCATGAGGTGTTCGGCCAGACCGAGTGCAATCTCGTGATCGGCAGCAATTCGAATCTGTTTCCGATCCGTCCGGGTTCGATGGGCAAGGCGACGCCCGGCTTCGACGTCCGCATCGTCAACGATGAGGGTGAGGAACTTCCCACGGGACAGCGCGGCATCATCGGCGTGCGTCAGCCGTGCCCCTGCACCATGATCGAGTACTGGCGCAACCCGGAGGCGACCGCGAAGAAATACGCCGGCGAGTTTCTGCTGACCGGCGATCTCGGCGTGCAGGATGAAGACGGTTATTTCTGGTATGTCAGCCGCGAGGATGATGTCATCACCACCGCCGGCTATCGCGTCGGTCCCTCCGAGATCGAGCACACGCTGATGAAGCATCCGTCGGTGGCGATGGCCGCCGTGGTCGGCATTCCCGATCCGATCCGTACGGAATCGATCAAGGCCTGGAT
>JAEVYW010000256.1 GCA_023392555.1 Pseudomonadota bacterium
TGCCAGGCTGGAGTCTCGGTGCCGCCTCGCCTGCCGCTCGCCAGCGCCAGGATGGCGTCGGCATTGCGCGAATTATCCGAGAGCGCCGTCAGAAGAGGGTCTTCCAACTCCGGATAGGAGCGCAGGATCTGCCGGATCTGCGGCAGCGTACGCCGATCGGCTGCGTAAGCGGCAAGCGCTGGCCCCAGTCCCACTGCACCGCCCGGCAGAAGCCGGTTGAGCACCGCCATTTCTCTCATCGCCGGCGCAGTTTGGCCGCTGCGCAGGTAAAGGTCCGCGAGCAGGAACCGCGCGGCCGGGGACCGCGGTTCGCGCCGACGCGCCTCAAGCAACAGCGCCTCGCCTCTCTTATAATCCTGCCTGCGGACGGCGAGTGCCGCCTGCACAAGGAATGGATCGGCCGAGAGTGGCTCCTCACGGGCCAGCAATTCCAGTGTGGCGAGGGTCTCCGCGCTGGGAGGCGCGACGGCAATTCCAGCTTCCGCCACGCCCCTCATCGCTTGCGCTCTCAGGACGTTGGGATGCGACGGCCAAAGGCGAGCGGCGAGCGCCGGATGTTTGTCATCTCTGACGATTGCCGTGCGGACGACCTGCAGGCCCGAGAGCATGACGAACAGCGCCGCAACGGCGATCTTCGCCCAGCGCGGCAACTAGAAGCGTACCTCGGTCAATTCAGGATCCCGCGCGGTCCGACAGCATGACGATGTCGGTCTGGCTCTCCTCGATCGCCCCATACTTATAATGGCCATAGCCGTATCCGTACGACTTCTTCTCCTCGGTCGACTTGGTCAGCGTCGCGCCGAGGACATTGGCCCCGGCGGCGCGAAGGCGGCTGATCGCTTCCTGCGCGGCGTGGGTTCGGGTCTTCCCGCTTTCCACGACGAGGATCACCTCCTTGCACATCGACGCGAGCAGCGGCGCGTCGGCAAGACCCAGGACCGGCGGAGAGTCGACGACGATGACGTCGAACTTCTCCGAAGCCTCGCGGATAACGGCGCGGAAGCGGTTGCTCGACAGCAAATCGGCCGGATTCGGCGGGATCGGACCGCACGGCAGCAGGAAAAGATTTTCGTACTGCGTTGCGGTCACATGCTCGTCGAAATTGTCTTCGCCGGTCAGCAGCTTGGTCAGGCCAGTCTTGTCCGAGTTCGAGCGGAAGGCCGGCTTGCGCAGGTCGCTGTCGATCAGGATCACCGTCTTACCGAGCCGGGCGAAGATCTGGGACAGCGACAAGGCGGTCGACGACTTGCCCTCGCCTGGACGGGCGCTGGTGACCAGCAGCGGCTTGGGAATCCCCTCGTCGGTGCTGAAGCGGAGCGAGGTCGCGAGGCTCGAATAGGCCTCCGATGTCGCGGATCCAGGATCTTCGAGTTCCTCGACCAGCGGGACCTTCTTGGAACGCTTGGGGATCGCGCCGAGGCACGACAGACCGAGCTTCTCGCGGACGTCCTTGCGGGTCTTGATCGTGTCGTTGAGGATCTCGAGCGCGATCGCCGCAAGCACGCCGAAGACGACACCAAGGCCAAGGCCGATGAGCAGGTTCCAGAACAGGTTCGGCTTGAACGGCCCCGACGGAGGCTCAGCACGATCCACAATGGAAACAGGCGCAGCGCCGACGCCGCCCGCCACTCCGATCTCCTTGTAGCGCTGAAGAAGCGCGTCATAGAGCGCTCGGTTGGTATCCACGTCGCGCTGGAGGATGGCGTACTGAATGCTCCGGCCGCGAAGGTCGAGCACCTGCCCTTTCAGTCCCGCGACCCGACCCTGCAACGCCCGCTCAGCGGCCAGCGCGGCGCGATATTGAGCAAGCAAGGTGTTGTTCTGGCTTCCGGCAACGTTCGACGCTTCACGAGCGATCTGCCGATCGAGCTCATCGATCCGCGAGCGCAGGCTGACCATCTCCGGATGCTCGGGCTTCATCAGCGTGCGCTTGTCCTGATATTCCGCCTCGAGAGCAGCGCGGGACTGGCGCAGCGCCTGGGTGCTCGCGGTCACTTCGCTGGTCGGGCCGACCGACGCTGAACCGCGATATGCGCCCTCTGCGGCCACGCGCCGTGCGGTGGCCTCGGCGAGAGCCTGGTTCAAAGCGACCAGCGACTGCCCCTGGATCGACGAGGCATCGCTGCCCGACTTCCCTTCCTCGCTGGTGTTGATGATGCCTTGCGACTGCGCATAGGCGACAAGCTGCCGCTCGGATCGCTCGAGGTCGCCGCGGGTCTTTGCGATCTGCCTTTCCAGAAACGAGCGGGCGTAGGTCGATGCCTCATACCGGCGCTGAAGGGTCGAGTTGATGAACGCGTCGGCATAGGCGTTGGCGACTTGCGCCGACGTTTCCGGCGATTGCGAGATGTAATCGAACTTGATCAGCTGTCCGTCGCTCTGATCGGCGACCTTAATGTTGCTGGCCACCACGTTCGCGGCCGATTTGACGCGTGCGGCGGGTGCGGCACTGGGATCAGCGAATTGCGGATTGTTGGCCAGGTTGAGGTCTTCGGCAACCCGCTCGGCAAGGGTGCGGCTCTTGAGCAGGCCAAGCTGCGTCGCGACGAAGTCCCAGGTGCTGACGCCGGCGCTGACCGCCTGCGATTTCTCGTCCATGATTTCGACGCGCGGCGGATTGACCTCCATGATTACCGTCGACCGGTAGAGAGGCGTCGTCATCAAGGTCGCGAGAACGGCAAGCGCCAGGCCGAGCGCCGTCGCGCCCGCAATCAGCCATTTCCATTCCTTGAGGATGCGGAGCAGCCGCGAGAAATCGAGGGTCGTGCCGGGCTGCTCGCCGGAGGCGGCAAACGGGGATCCCGCAAGGTGCGGGCCCACTTCCCAGGCGCGTTCGTCGCGAAGTGCGATGTCCCGGTTCAAATGCTTTCTTTCGTTCGATCGGCGATCATCGCGGAGGCCTTAGAACGGCCGGAACAGCGACAGGCCCGGGAGCGCGCCGAGGATCTGCTTGTAAAGGGCCTTCACCGAGCTTCCGTCGACCACCACGACGTCGCCCGGGTAGATGGTCGGATCCTGCATCTGGCCGCGGCGGATATCCTGAAGATCGAAGGCGGCTGCCTGCCGCTGACCGCCGATGGTGCGGAATACGGCGACCCGGCGGATATTGGCGTCCTCCGAGACCCCGCCGGCGAGTGCCACCGCCTGCATCAATGTCATGGTCCCGCTCGTCGGAAACGCCCCGGCTTGCTTGACGGCTCCGTCGACTGTGACCGCGCGCTTCGCGGAATCCTTGATACCGACGCTGACGTCGGGGTTCTCGAGATACTTCTCGCCGAACTTGCTGGTCAGCTGCTGGTCGAGCTCTGCCGTCGTCAGGTTTGCGGCGCGAACTTCGCCGATCAGCGGCAAGGAGATATTGCCGGTCAGATCGACCTGATAGTCACCCGACAAATCCTTCATCCGGAACACCTGGACGGAAACCGTGTCCATCGGCGCGATCTTGTAGTTGGTCTCCAGCGTCGCGAGCTTCGGCGCGTCGGGGGCCTGGAAGGTCCCGGTTTCGTAAGGGATCGGCCCGCCGCGAGTTGATGCGCAGGCGCTTGCCAGCAGCAGCGCTGCACAGACAGCCGAGGTTCTCAACATGCGCGCGCCGGTTGGGTTGGCGAAAAGCAATACTCGTCTCCTGCGGCGACAGCGCACTCTAGTTAGCCACCGTATAGTTCGCAACGGAACCGGATTCATCCGTTTCGGACGTTTCTGCGGCGGTCTGCAGCAGCCAACGCTCATCGCCCTCGACGCCGAGCGCCGTCAGCACTCCCGTCCGGTACGCGCCGGTGTCGATGCAAATGCGATTGGGCAGAAGCTCGACCTCTTCGCTGATCGTGTGCCCATGGACGACGATTCGCCCATGATCGCTTTCGTCGTGCAGGAACGGCTGCCGAATCCAGCGCAGGTCCTGAATCGACTGGCTGGAAAGCGGGACGCCCGGCCGAATGCCGGCGTGGACGAAAAGGTAG
>JAEVYW010000033.1 GCA_023392555.1 Pseudomonadota bacterium
TAGGTCAGGCGCAGGGCGGCTTCGCGAAGACCGGTCGCATTGTCGAGGAAGTCGTCTACGATCAGCAGCGTCTCGCGCACCGGCGGGGCCTAGCATTCGCGGCGAAACCCAATCAAGGCGGGTGCAGGACGGATCGAGGCTGGCATGGACATCAGTCAGATTGGACTTTGCACCGGCGTCACGCTCAACGTCGCGGTCGCCGGGCCGCAGGACGCTCCGCCCGTCATCCTGCTTCATGGCTTTCCTGAATCCCATCGGACGTGGCGCGAGGTCGCTCCGGCTTTGTCGGACCGGTTCCGGCTGATTATGCCAGACCAGCGCGGCTTCGCCGGGTCGGATCACCCGCAGGACGTCGATGACTATCGCGCGGACGTTCTGGTCGGAGACATCTTTGGGCTTGCCGATGCGCTCGGCATTGAAAGCTTTGCGCTGGTCGGGCATGACTGGGGCGGGGCGATTGCGTGGGCGGCGGCGTTGCGAGGCGATCCGCGGCTGACCCGGCTGGCGATCGTCAATTCGCCGCATCCGGTGATCTTCCAGAGGAGCCTGATCGAGGATGCGGACCAGCGCGCTGCGAGCCAGTACATCACCGCCTTCCGCACCCCCGGCTTCGAGAAAGCGGTCGAGGCCATGGGCTTCGACAAATTCTTCGACAAGAGCTTCTCGGGCCACGTCGACCTCGCGATCATCCCGCCCGAAGAGCGCGCGCAGTACATCGCCGAATGGAGCCAGCCGGGAACGCTGACGGGGATGCTCAACTGGTATCGCGCGAGCCAGGTGACGGTGCCGCCGCCGGGCGTGACCGTACCGCTGCCCGATTTCCTGCTGAAGGCCTTCCCGAAGGTGCGCGTGCCGACGCTGGTCATCTGGGGAATGCGCGACAAGGCACTGCTGCCGCTGCAGCTCGAAGGGCTCGATACTTTGGTCGAGGATTTGCGGATCGTGCCGGTGCCCGACGCGGGGCACTTCGTGCCGTGGGAGAAGCCGGAGCCGCTGATCGCCGCTCTTCGCCCCTTCCTGGCAGGTGAGGCATGACCGAGAGGCATCCGCTGCTGCGTGAACGCGGCGACGGCCATGTGACGGTCGGCAATGCCGAGCTGTTCTTCGACCTCGTCTACGTCTTCGCGATCACGCAAATTTCGCACTTCCTGCTGAAGCATCACGATGCGGCGGGGATGATCGAGGCGCTGATCCTGTTCCTCGCCGTGTGGTGGGCGTGGATCTACATGGTCTGGGCGACCAACTGGCTCGACCCGGAAAGCGGGCCGATCCGCATCCTGATCTTCGCGACCATGCTCGTCGGGCTCGTGATGAGCGCGAGCATCCCCGAGGCGTTTGGCGGTCGCGGGTTGTGGTTCGCAGCAAGTTATATCGGCGTACAGGTCGTTCGAACGGCGATCGTCGCCGCGCTGGTGAAGCCGCTCAGCCGCGAGCTGTCGCTCAACCTGTGGCGAGCGACAATCTGGTTCGCGGTGACGATTCCGCTTTGGGTTTACGGCGCTTTCCAGCCGGCCGAGACGCGCATCCTGCTGTGGGGAGCGGCGATCCTGATCAACTCGCTTGGACCGGCTTGCTCGTTCATCGTCCCGGGCCTCGGGCGGTCGCGCACGCAGGATTATCCGGTGTCGGGCGGGCATATGGCCGAGCGGTGCGCGCTGCTGATCATTGTCGCGCTGGGCGAATATCTGCTCGTCAGCGGAGGGGCGTTTTCGGAGCTGGAGTGGAACGGCCTGTCGCTGGCAGCCTTCGCCAGCGCCTTCGCCGGCTCGGTGCTGCTGTGGTGGATTTATTTCGACCTCGGCATGGAGCGGGGGGCGCGGACGATCAGTCATCATCGCGACAGCGGGCGGCTGGCGCGCGATGCCTACACTTACATGCACATTCCGATCGTCGCCGGGATCATCATTGCCGCGGTTGGCGACGAGATGGGGCTGGCCGAACCGCTGGCGCGAAGCGAGCCGTTGTTCGTCGGGACGGCGGTCGGCGGGCCGGCGCTGTTTGTGGCGGGCACTATGGCGTTCAAGCGGATGACCGGCGGGCGGCCGTGGTTTCCTTTGTCGCACGTGTTCGGGCTGGGACTGCTCGGCGTGGTCGCGGTGTGGGGGCTGATGCTCGAGCCGACACGTCTCGTCCTAGGCGGCGGGATAGGCGTCGCTTTGCTCACGGTGGCAGTGTGGGAATGGGGCTCCTTCCACGGCGGCTGGGTAGAACGAGGAATGCCGCAACCGGAGTTCTTCCGGCGGCGGGCCGAGCGGAAGCTGGCCAAGGTCGAGGGTTCCCCTTCGGACGATGACGGGGCATAGGCCCTTAGCTCATGGCACAGGCACGTTCCCGTTCGCGCTCCGCCGCCCGTCTTGCGGCGGTGCAGGCGCTATACCAGCATGATATGGAAGGCACGCCGGTCGCCCGGCTGCTCAAGGAATTTCACGACCACCGGCTCGGCGCGACCATCGAGGACGCGCAATATCATGGGGCGGAGCAATCGTTCTTCGACGACATCGTTCTCGGCGTCGATGCGCGGAAGGCGGACATCGATGCAGTGATCGGCAGTCGTCTGGCCGAGGGCTGGACGCTGGAGCGGCTCGACCGGCCGATGCGGGCGCTGCTCCGCGCCGGGACCTACGAGCTGATCGCGCGCAAGGACGTGCCGGTGGGCTCCGTCATCTCCGAATATGTCGATGTCGCCCATGCCTTTTACGACAAGAGAGAGAGCGCCTTCGTCAACGGGCTGCTCGATGCGGTCGCGAAGGAGGCCAGGGGAGCGAGCGTCGGCTGATGGACGAGCGCCAGGCGATCGAACGGCTGCGGCGGATTGCCACGCACCCGGCGGCGCTGGGGCTCCAGGATGACGCCGCGCTGATCGACGGGCTGGTCGTCACGCACGACAGCATTGCCGAGGGCGTCCATTTCTTTCCGTTCGACCCGCCGTCGAGTGTCGGCTGGAAACTGGTTGCCGTGAACCTGTCGGATCTTGCGGGAAAGGGCGCGGAGCCGGTGGCGGCCCTGCTGTCGCTGGCCTTGTCGGGCGACGATACGTGGGATGCGGGGATCATCGACGGGGTCGAGGCGGCTTGCGAGAGCTACGGCCTGCCGCTGGTCGGCGGCGACACCATCGCCATCCCGCGCGGTGCGCCGCGAGTGTTCGGCCTGACGGCAATCGGGCGTGCCGGCGAGCGGACGCCATTGCGCAGCGGCGGCAAGGCTGGCGATGCGCTGTGGCTAGTGGGCACGCTTGGTGACGCCGCGGCAGGCCTCGCGATGTTGCAGGACGATGCCCGAGCGGAAGGACCTTTGGTCGACGTGTTCCGGCGACCGGTGCCGTTGCTTGGGCCCGGGCAGGCGCTGGCGCCTCACGCCAATGCGATGATGGATGTGTCGGACGGGCTTCTGCTCGACGCGCTGCGGATGGGTCGCGCAAGCAAGCTCGGCGTCGCAATCGATGTCGATACCTTGCCCTTGTCGTCGGCGTTCGTCGGCGAGCGCGGGCAGGACCGCGTCGCGCGGTTGTTCGCGGCGACGGGGGGCGATGACTATGCAT
>JAEVYW010000242.1 GCA_023392555.1 Pseudomonadota bacterium
CGATTACGGAGACGATCGACCAGGACACGGCAGAGCTGCTGATCGAAGAGTTCGGTCACCGGATCAATCGCGTGAGCGAATCCGATGTCGACATCGACGCCTCCATCGACGTCGATCCCGAAGATACGCTGAAGCCGCGCCCGCCGGTCGTCACGATCATGGGCCATGTCGACCACGGCAAGACGTCTCTGCTCGACGCCATCCGCGGCGCCAATGTCCAGACCGGCGAGGCCGGCGGCATCACGCAGCACATCGGCGCCTATCAGGTCTCGCTGCCCGACAAGTCGAAGATCACCTTCCTCGACACGCCGGGCCACGAAGCCTTTTCGGAAATGCGCGCCCGCGGTGCGAACGTCACCGACATCGTCATCCTGGTGGTTGCGGCCGACGACGGCCTCAAGCCGCAGACGATCGAGGCGATCAATCACACCAAGGCTGCCGGCGTTCCGATGATCGTCGCGATCAACAAGATCGACAAGCCCGATGCCAAGCCGCAGCGCGTCCGCGAGGAACTGCTGCAGCACGAGATCATCGTCGAGGACATGGGCGGTGAAGTCCAGGACGTCGAAGTCTCGGCCACCCAGAAGACCAATCTCGACAAGCTGCTCGAGGCGATCCAGCTCCAGGCCGAAATCCTCGAGCTGAAGGCCAATCCCGATCGCGCAGCCGAAGCGACGGTCATCGAAGCCAAGCTCGACAAGGGACGCGGTCCGCTTGCGACCGTGCTCGTCCAGCGCGGCACGCTTCGGGTCGGCGACGTGTTCGTTGCCGGCGCCGCAAGCGGCAAGGTCCGGGCGATGATCGACGACAAGGGCAAGCAGGTGAAGGAAGCCCGCCCCTCGACTCCGGTCGAAGTGCTGGGCCTTTCGGCGGTCCCCTCGGCCGGCGATCCGTTCACGGTCGTCGAGAACGAAGCCCGCGCTCGCGAAGTCGCCGATTATCGCAAGGGCGTGCTCGACAGGAAGCGCACGACCGCGGCTCCGGTCAGCATCGAGAACATGTTCTCGAACCATGCCTCGACGGTCATCGAGTTCCCGGTCGTCGTGAAGGCCGACGTGCAGGGCTCGGTCGAAGCGATCGTCCACGCGCTCAACCGCCTGTCGACTGACGAGATCCGGGTGCGCGTCCTGCAATCGGGCGTCGGCGCGATCACGGAGAGCGACGTCACTTTGGCGAGCGCGACGGGTGCGCCGATCATCGGCTTCAACGTCCGTCCGAACGCCAAGGCGCGCGAAGTCGCCCAGCGCAACAAGGTCGAGTTCCGCTACTACGACGTCATCTATCACCTGACCGATTGGGCCAAGGGTGCGATGGCGGGCGAGCTCGGTCCGGAGATCATCGAGACCGTCGTCGGCCGTGCCCGCGTCCAGGAAGTCTTCCCGGCCGGCAAGCGCGACAAGGCCGCAGGCCTACTCGTCCTCGAAGGCGTCATCCGCAAGGGCCTCAACGCTCGCCTCACGCGCGAAGACGTCATCGTGTCGAAGACGACCATCAGCTCGCTGCGCCGCTTCAAGGACGACGTCGCCGAAGTCCGCGCTGGCCTCGAATGCGGTGTGCTCCTTGCCGACACGAACGACATCAAGGCTGGCGACAGCCTCGAAGTCTTCGAGGTCGAGGAGCGTGCTCGGACGCTCTAATGCGCCGTCAGGAAACAGCCGAAGGCCGCTCCGTTCGCCTGCTTCGCGTGGGCGAACAGGTGCGCCATATCCTCAGCGAGCTGCTGCAGCGCGGCGACGTGCATGACGACGTGCTTCAGTCGCACCTCGTCAGCGTCACCGAAGTGCGCATGTCCCCCGACCTGCGCCACGCGACGGTATTCGTGAAGCCGCTGCTCGGGCAGGACGAGGAAGCGGTGCTGAAGGCGCTGCGCACCAACACCGCCTTCCTTCAGCGCGAGGTCGCCCACCGCGTTCGCATGAAATATGCGGCGAAGCTCAAGTTCATCACGGACGAAAGCTTCGACGAAGGCAGCCACATCGACCGCATCCTCCGCTCCGACCACGTCAAGCAGGACCTTGGCGAGGAATGATCGACTGCCTCGCGCAGCCGATGACGGGGGACGGCTGCCGCGCGGAGCTGTTCGAGGACGGACACCACGATGCGCTCAAGGCGGCCTGCGCCGAAGATCGCGACATCTGGCAGATCTATTCCCAGAACTTCGGCCCGGAAGGCTTCGACAAGAGCATTGCATTGTTCCTGTCGCGGCCGAACAACCGCGTCTTCGTCCTGTATGACGGTGACGAGCTCGCCGGAATGTCATCCTTCCTCAGCATCGACGAATGGCGCCAGTGCCTTGAGATCGGCGGCACCTATTACCGCCCGCACCTGCGCGGCAGCGGCTTCAACCGGCGCGTAAAGGACATGATGTTGGAGCGCTCGTTCGACTGCGGAATCCGCCGCGTCGAGTTCCGCGTCGACAACCGCAACGAGCGCTCACAAGCCGCGATGACCAAGCTCGGCGCCGTCCGCGAAGGCCTCCTCCGCGCCGACCGCATCACCTGGACGGGCCACGTGCGCGACACGGTCCTGTTCGCCATCCTCAAGGATGAGTGGCCGGTTTGATGCGCACCCTGCTCCTCGTTCCGCTGCTTGCCGTCGCCGCTCCGGCCGTGGCCGCGCCGCTGACGATGCGCGTCGGCGAGACCTGGGTCTTCGCAATTCGCAACGGGCAGCCGGCGAACGCCCGCAAGTCCGCGGCCAACGCCGTTCCCATCAAGGGTCAGGTCCGTGCGACCGTGAGCGCGCTCGGCGGAACTACAATGACCCTGAGCAACGAGACGGGCATCGCTTACACCTTCCGCGCCGAGTTGATCGGCGCCGATGGCAAGGTCGCCACGGCCCGCAGCTGCACTCTTCCCGCCGACAATCGCACCGCATTCGAAGGCTGGTCGCAGCGATCCGTCGCCGTTCGCATCGGGACCTTCAAGCGCGCCCGCGACCAGGGGAAGTGCTAGATGGCGAAGCTCTATTTCTACTATGCGGCGATGAATGCGGGGAAATCGACCACCCTGCTCCAGGCCGACTATAATTATCGTGAGCGCGGCATGGAGACGATGCTGTGGACCGCCGCTCTCGACGACCGCGCGGGCGATGGCGTCATCGGCTCGCGCATCGCCTTGTCTGCGCCAGCCAACACCTTCGACGAACATGTCGACCTGCTGGACGCCATCAGCGAGGAGCTGAAGGCTCGCGAGCTTCACTGCATCCTAGTCGACGAGGCGCAATTCTTGACCCAGCGCCACGTGCTCCAGCTGTGCGAAGTTGCGGACCGTCTGAAGATCCCGGTGCTCTGCTACGGATTGCGCACCGACTTCCAGGCCAAGCTCTTCCCCGGCTCCGCAGCCCTGCTTGCGCTTGCCGACGCGCTGATCGAGCTCAAGGCGGTGTGCGAATGCGGGCGCAAGGCGACGATGAACCTGCGCGTCGATCAAGAGGGTTTCGCCGTCGCACGCGGCGCCCAGACGGAGATCGGCGGCAACGACCGCTACATCGCTCTGTGCCGCCGCCACTTCTTCGACCGGCTGCGCGAAGGGGAAGCGCGCCAGCTGTCGCTGGGCCTTCCGCACAAGGGATGACGACGCGCGTCGCGTTTCTCGCGATCACGCAAGCTCACCAGTTCCTTCACTGGCTGCCCGTCGCGCTGCGGCTCGCGCAGGAGCCAGGCATCGAGGTCACAGTCCTTGGAACGACCGACGCCGGGCTCGATTTCATCCGCTCCTACGATCCGGATGCTGTGCTGAAGCTGCGCAAACTCCGGACCCTGAGCGGATCACAGAAGGGCCTGTTCGACATCCCGGCGCGGCTGGGGACCTTGCTCCTGAACCTGCCGACGATCATGCGCTATCGCTTCATCGTCACCACCGAGACGACCAGCGGGCAGCTCAAGCGCATCCCCGGCTTTCGCCCGAGACTGATCCATCTGAAGCACGGCGCGGGCGACCGAGAGGGCAGCTACAATCCGAAGCATGCCCTTGCCGACCTGACCCTCGTGAACGGTCCGAAGGACAAGGAACGGCTGATCGCACGCGGCCTCGCTACAGAGGAAGACTGTGTCGTGGTCGGCTACGCGAAGTTCGAGTTGGTGCGGGATCCCAGGCCGATCTTCGCCGACGCCAGGCCGATCGCGCTCTATAACCCGCACTTCGATACCGCGCTGTCCTCTTGGTTCGGCCACGGCGAGGCGCTCGTCCGCCAAATGGAATCAATTCACGGCTGGAATTTCGTCGTCGCTCCGCACGTGAAGCTGGCGGGCGGGCCGAACGTGCAGTCCGCGTCGCCCAACGTGCTGATCGACCGCGGCAGCACCCGATCGATAGACATGAGCTACACCGAGGCAGCCGCCGTCTATATCGGCGACGTGTCGAGCCAGGTGTACGAGTTCCTGCGCCGCCCCCGCCCCTGCATCTTCCTCAATCTCGACCGCGTCGAGTGGCGCTCGAACGAGAATTATCTCCACTGGCATCTCGGCCAAGTCATCGAGACCGTCGAGGAACTCGGCCCAGCGCTCGAGCGCGCCGACCAGCTCCAACCGGACTTCGAGCCGCTTCAGCGCGAGCTCGTCGAACGCTCGCTCGACCCTTCGGAAACTCCCGCGTCGGAGCGCCAGGCCCGCGCGATCCTCGACTTCATCGCTCGCACACGGCGTTGAGATAAAAGCCGTCAGACCCTACCTAGCAGGCATGGAAAAGGCTGCCCTTCCCCCGATAACCCTGCTGATCGAGTGGGAAAATGCGATCGACGTCGCGGACGACTGGACGCGCAAGGCGATGGACGGCCTCGCCCGCGAGCTTCGCAGCGTCGTTGGCCGGATGCCGCAAAAGCCGCGCATCATGTACCTCTACAACCGCAACGCCGTCCCCGCCGGAACGGTCGAGAAGGTCATCGACAGCGAGGCGCCCGAGCTTCGCGGGCTTGCCGACCTCGAGATCGTCCCGACCGACGACCTCACTTATTACAAGCTCAAGAATTACGGGATCGCCCGCACGCGCACGCCGCTCGCGGTGATGATCGACAGCGACGCGATCCCGCAGCCCGGCTGGCTCGATGCGCTACTGGAACCGTTCGCCAATCCGGAGGTCATGGCGGTCGGCGGCTTCACCCGGCTCGGCCATGAGGATTTCCTGTCGCGCGCCATGGCGCTGACCTGGATCTTCGACCTCGAAGGCGACCGCGAGAAGACCGAGAAGCGCAACTCCATCCACGTCAACAACTGCGCGGTTCGAACCGATTTCTTCCGCGCCCACCCCTTCCCCGACCTGCAGGCCTTCAAGAAGCAATGCGTCTTCTGGCTCCGCGGCGTGAAGAAGGAGCTGGGCAGCAGCGTCTATGTGCGCACCGCCGATGCCAAGGCGGTTCATGCCCCCCACCCCGGCATTCGCTTCCTCGCGTGGCGCGCCTGGACGGCGGGCTACGACAGCGACTTCGTGACCAACCACACGCGGACGAAGAGCCATCTCGGCCGCTTCGGCTATGCCTTCATGCACTTCGCCAAGAAGATGGTCCGTGCGGCAAAGCGCATCATCGTGCGGGGCAATAC
>JAEVYW010000246.1 GCA_023392555.1 Pseudomonadota bacterium
ATCGACACCACGCTTCAGCCCGGCTGGAATCCGGCGGCCGACTACATCACCGTCGGCCAGGACGAGCGCGGCTACCGTTCCTGGTACATCGCCAGCATCCGCCATCAGCAACAGGTGAAGGCGTTCAACGACTATCTCGAGACCTGGCAGGTGTCGGGCGTCCTGCCGACCTGGCAGATCCTGCGCACGGCGACATCCTGGCATCGCTGCGGTGGCATGCCGTTCGAAGTCCCGCCGACCAGCGAGTGGCCGCACATCGTCCAGACGCTGCGTTACGTCCGGGATTTCGTCGTTCCGGCCGTCGGCCCAGTGGAAGCTGTCTCGGCCTACCGAAACCCAAGCCTGAATGCCTGCGCGGGTGGAGCTCCAGAGAGCGCCCACAAGCATTACTCGGCGATCGACATGGTGCCGCTACGGCGGACCACCCGCGGTGAGCTGATGCGGACCCTGTGCGCGGTTCAGGCCCGCCGCGGGCCGGACTACCAGGTCGGCCTCGGCTTCTACGCCTTCCTGCGCTTCCACGTGGACACGACCAAATATCGCCGCTGGGGCGCCGACCCGTCCGTGGCCAATTGCCCGCCGATCATTCGGCCGAGCGACATCGCCAGCAGCGGACAGCCCATCGTCCAACAGGCGCCGCCCGACCCCGTCGCGGCGATCGGCGCCAAGGCGGTCTACGCACCGGGTTTCAGCGAGCCTGCAGCGACGACGACTGCTCCCCCAGCGGCAACGACCGCGCCTCCGGTGACGACACCGCCGGCACCCGTGCCAGGGCTAGGCGCGCCAACCACTTCAACGGAACCGCCCGTCGGCGGAACGCAGCCGCAAACTCGTTGACCTGAACCCTTGTGTTGCCAATCCGCAACACCATATCGCGGCCAAGGCCAAGGGGTAAGCAATGGATCTTGAGAAACTCACCGATCGCGCTCGCGGTTTTCTTCAGGCGGCGCAGACGATCGCAGTCCGCGAGCATCACCAGCGGATCGCGCCCGCGCATCTGCTGAAGGCGCTGCTCGACGACGAACAGGGGATGGCTGCGGGCCTGATCGACGCCGCAGGCGGCGACGGCAAGGCCGCCAAGCGCGAAGCCGATCTGCTCATGACCAAGATCCCTGCGGTCACCGGCAGCGGCGCGACGCAGGCGCCCGCCCTCGACGGCGACACCATCCGAATCCTCGACCAGGCCGAGCAGGTCGCGCAGAAGTCAGGGGACAGCTACGTTACAGTCGAGCGCATCCTGCTGGCGATGGCGCTCGCCAAGGGCACCGACGTCGGCAATGCGCTGCAAAAGGCAGGCGTCACTCCGCAGGCATTGAACGCCGCAATCGAAAAGCTTCGCGGCGGCCGCACTGCCGACACGCAGGGTGCGGAAGATCGCTACGACGCGCTGAAGAAGTATGCGCGCGACCTCACGGCCGCAGCGCGTGAGGGCAAGCTCGACCCGGTCATCGGCCGCGACGAGGAAATACGCCGCACCATCCAGGTCCTCGCGCGCCGAACCAAGAACAACCCCGTTCTTATTGGCGAGCCGGGCGTCGGCAAAACCGCCATCGCAGAGGGTCTCGCGCTGCGTATCACCAACGGCGATGTGCCGGACGGCATCAAGGACAAGCGCCTGCTGTCGCTCGACATGGGCGCGCTGATCGCCGGCGCGAAATATCGCGGCGAGTTCGAGGAGCGTCTCAAGGGCGTGCTCGACGAGGTCAAGCAGGCCGCGGGCGACATCATCCTCTTCATCGACGAGATGCACACTTTGGTCGGCGCCGGGAAGGCCGAGGGCGCGATGGATGCTGGCAATCTGCTCAAGCCGTCCCTGGCCCGCGGCGAGCTTCACTGCATCGGCGCGACAACGCTCGACGAGTATCGCAAATATATCGAGAAGGATGCGGCGCTCGAACGGCGTTTCCAGCCGGTGTTCATCGGCGAGCCAAGCGTTCCGGACACGATCTCGATCCTGCGCGGCCTGAAGGAAAAGTACGAGCTTCACCATCACGTCCGCATCACCGACGGCGCGATCGTTGCCGCGGCGACTCTCAGCAATCGCTACATCACCGACCGTTTCCTGCCGGACAAGGCCATCGACCTGATGGACGAGGCTGCGAGCCGGATCCGCATGGAGGTCGAGTCGAAGCCGGAGGAGATCGAGAATCTGGATCGGCGCATTATCCAGCTGAAGATCGAGCGCGAGGCGCTCAAGAATGAAAAGGACGCGGCATCGAAGGACCGGCTGTCGAAGCTGGAGGCCGAGCTCGCGAACCTAGAGCAGCAGTCCACCGAGCTGACGCAGCGCTGGCAGGCCGAGAAGGACAAGATCGCCGGCGAGGCCAAGATCAAGGAGCAGCTCGACGCCGCACGGATCGAGCTTGAGCAGGCGCAGCGCAGCGGCGACCTCGCCAAGGCTGGCGAGCTTCAATACGGGCGCATTCCGGAGCTTGAACGGCAACTCGCCGAGGCGAGCGCCAGCACCAAGGGTGCGATGCTGCGCGAGGAAGTCACCGCCGACGATATCGCCGCGGTCGTCAGCCGCTGGACCGGCGTCCCGGTCGAGCGGATGCTCGAGGGCGAGCGTGAGAAGCTGCTTCAGATGGAGGCCGCGATCGGTGCTCGGGTCATCGGCCAGGAGGATGCCGTCAAGGCCGTCTCGGCCGCGGTTCGCCGCGCTCGTGCGGGACTTCAGGACCCGAACCGTCCGCTCGGTTCATTCCTGTTCCTCGGCCCGACCGGCGTCGGCAAGACGGAGCTGACCAAGGCCCTCGCCGAATTCCTGTTCGACGACGCGACCGCGATGGTCCGCATCGACATGAGCGAGTTCATGGAGAAGCACGCGGTTGCCCGCCTGATCGGCGCGCCCCCGGGCTATGTCGGTTATGAAGAAGGCGGCGTGCTCACCGAAGCGGTGCGGCGCCGGCCCTATCAGGTCGTGCTGTTCGACGAGGTCGAAAAGGCGCACGGCGACGTGTTCAACGTGCTGTTGCAGGTGCTCGACGACGGGCGCCTGACGGACGGCCAGGGACGCACGGTCGACTTCACCAATACGATCATCATCCTGACGTCGAACCTGGGCTCACAGTTTCTGGCGCAGCTCGGAGAAGACGAGCCGGTCGAGAAGGCCGAGCCGCAGGTGATGGAAGTCGTGCGGAGCCATTTCCGCCCCGAATTCCTCAACCGGCTCGATGAGATCATCCTGTTCCACCGACTGTCGGCGGGGCACATGGGTCCGATCGTCGACATCCAGATCGCGCGGCTCAACAAATTGCTCGAGGATCGCAAGATCAGGCTGGAGCTGACCGACGCCGCGCGGGCCTGGCTTGGCCGGGTCGGATACGACCCGATCTACGGCGCGCGGCCGCTAAAGCGGGCGGTGCAGAAGTATCTTCAGGACCCGCTCGCGGACGCGATCCTGGAGGGTCGCGTCAAGGACGGCGATACGCTGCTGGTGGACGAGGGCGACGGCAAGCTGACCCTCGTCGAGGATCGCCAGAAGACGGCCTGATCGCCCTAGAACGCGCGGCGGGCCGAAGGGCCCGCCCGCTTCATCTCTTAGTTGCCGCCGAGGCTCGACCCGATCTGCTGACGAGCCTGATCGTCATCGCGCGTACGGTCGAGATTCTTGGTCGCGGCCTGAGCGAGCTGATCCCATTCTGCCTTCGTGTGGCAGGTCTTCTTCGCCATGATCGACCCGGTACCGGTGTCGCTCCGGCAGATCTTCTTTTCCTTCACGGTCCCCGGCTTCGCATCCTGCGTCTGCTGGGCAACCGCGGGCGAAGCACTCAGCGCGAGAACGGCGAGGGCAATGGTCCGCATCACTAACTCCTTAAGATTCGGCAGCAAACGGCGTTAGCGAAGCTGACGTGTACCGCAAATGAAAAAAGAGGCGGCGCCTTTCGACGCCGCCTCCCAGTTTGTGTTCGCTCGTAAGCTTAGAAGCCGACGCGCGCACCCAGGCGGAAATACCGACCGACGAGGTTCGGCTGGCCCCACGCGGGGTTGTAGTTGAAGATCGAGTAGGCCGCCGACGGATCGAACTTCGGCTTGATGTCCAGGAAGTTCAGGACGTTGCCGTAGATCGTCAGGTTGTCGTTGACCTTGAAGCTGGCCGTAAGGTCGGAGTTCCACTGCGGTCCGATCTTACACTTCACCGGCGTACCATCCTGATACGTCACGACCGATGCACCGATGCTGCCCGAGCAGTCACCCGGAATTCCGCCGTAATCGACCGAAGCCAGATCATAGCCACCCGTGAAGTAGGTGGTGTTAGTGATCGAGAAGCGGCCGAAGTCCAGAGTGTTCTGGAGGTTGCCGCGCCAGCTCGGCGAGCCCGAGCACGACGTGTAGTCGCAGGGGCTCAGCGATCCGTCATAACGCTCGACCGAACCATCCTGACGGATGACCGAGTAGTTGATCAGGTACGAAGCATCCAGCGAGCTCGACAGGCGGACGCCGCCGAAGTCGTGACGGAAGTTCATGCCGAAATCGAGACCCGAGACCTTTTCCGTGTCCGCGTTCTGGAACGAGAACTGGATGAACTGCGGAAGCGGACGAGCCGTCGGGAACTGCGGATCCGCCTGGCC
This sequence comes from Pseudomonadota bacterium, assembly GCA_023392555.1. Taxonomy (GTDB): domain Bacteria; phylum Pseudomonadota; class Alphaproteobacteria; order Sphingomonadales; family Sphingomonadaceae; genus Sphingomicrobium. The sequence goes on from JAEVYW010000246.1 coordinate 4,572, forward strand.
CGGGACAACGACGACGCCCGGAACGGCCGTCGTGTTACCCGTACGCAGGTACGCATCGAGCGCAGCGTTCTGGTCCGTAGCACCGATGTTCGCGATCGTGTCCTTCACCTTGATGTTGAAGTAGTCGATCGTGAAGCTGATGTTCCGAACCGGTTCGAAGATCGCGCCCAGCGTGAAGCTGCGCGACTTTTCCGGAGCGAGCCCAGGGTTGCCGGTCGAGGTCCGGCCAAGGCTGTACTGGCCCGTCGCATAGGTGTTGTTACCGTGCGCGGCGCAGAACTCCGCGTAGGTGGCGCAGTTGACCGACAGCGTCGTGTAACCCGTGGTCGGGAGACCGAACGATTCGTTGAAGCTCGGGATACGGAAGCCCTTCGACCAGGTGCCGCGCAGAGCAAGTTCGCGAACCGGAGTGAACTTGATGCCGACCTTCGGCGAGAAGTTCTTCTGGCCCGACGAGTACTTGTCGAAGCGACCCGAACCGTTGACCTCGAGGTTGGTCAGGATCGGCGCGTTCACTTCGAAGAACGCCGACTTGACGTTACGGCTACCGATGGCGCCAACCGCGTTGATCGTGAAGTAACGATCGTATGGGTGAGCCAGGTTTTCCGGGTTCGCCGATGCGTCGTCGATCGATTCCTTGCGGTACTGAGCACCGACCGCGACCGCGAAGTCGCCGCCCGGCAGAGCAAAGAGCGCCCGGCCGATGGTGCCGCCAACCTGGAACAGCTTCGACGTCGACACCTTGGTGTTCGTCGGCGAAACGTAGTCACGGGTCGCCTGGGTGTTCAGCCAGGGCTGGACGAAGTTGTAGGTGCCGTTGGCAATGACGTCCGCGAGACGCTGCGGGATCAGATAGTTCTCGCTGATGCGCTCCAGGCGGACTTCCGACGCCGTTGCTTCGACGTTGTAGTTCCACTCCTGGCTGCCACCGAACGTGCCGCTGACGCCACCGGCCGCGCGCAGGGCACGAGCCGTGGTTTCGACCGTCTGCGGACGGTCATAGCGGCCACGGATCAGCGCGACGGTCTGCGAGCTGGCGAACGGGTTGTTCGGGTTCAGCGTGCCGTTGGCGGCCGTGCAGCCCGTGCTGGTGTTCACGCCCGTCGCCGGGTTGATCGTGCCGACACCCGTCGGGCAGACGTAGACCGGCAGAACGATCGGGTTCAGCAGGACCGGGCCCGGAGGCGGGGTCTGGTTGTTGAACGCCGCCGGGGTCAGCTGCGAATAGGTGTTGGTGTGCATGAAGTTACCTTCGATGTAACCCTGCGCATTTTCACCAATGTTCACAGTGCCGCGAGCCGAGAAGCCGTAGCGCGTCGTTTCCGGACGGATCGTCTGGTAAACTTTCTTCGTGTCGGCGCCGCACTGGTTCGGGTTCCAGCTGGCAAGGCCGGCCGAGTTCGGCTGCAGGGCCGTGCTCGGCAGGACGACCGGGTACGAGTTGAACGCAGCGCAATCCGTGTTCAGCAGCTGGTACGGCGAGGTACGGCCGCCCGTGAGCGTGCCGCGAGCAACGATCGGGGCCAGCGGAGTGGTCGAACCACCAAGCGTGCCGTTCGCGTTCGGCGCGAAGATGGCCCAACGCGTTCCGTTCGGCATGCACGAACCATTGTCGTTACAGATGCTGGAGTTGAGACCCGTGTTCCAGGGGAAACCGCGGTCGCGGGCCCAGATCACGTTGTTCTTCCGGTACATACCGGCGATGTAAATGTTGAAGCCCTGGTTATCGAGGTCACCATAGCCAGCCGAAGCGTCGAGACGCTTCTCGGCGCCGTCGCCACGCGACGAGATGCCGAACGAGCCGTTCAGGTTGATGCCCTGGATTTCCTTCTTCGTGATGATGTTGACCACGCCGGCAACCGCGTCGGCGCCGTAGGTCGACGATGCACCGTCGCGAAGGACTTCGATGCGGTCCACGATGTTGTCGGGGATCGTGCTGAGGTCGACGAAGTTGCGGTGTCCGTCGTCCGCCAGCGGGTACGGAGCCATGCGCTGGCCGTCGAAGATCGTCAGCGTCTTCTGGACGGTCAGGCCGCGCAGCGAGACGGCGTTCGCGCCGGCTGCGAAGTTGTTACCGTTGTTCCAGCCTTCGCTGATGTTCGCGCCACCGTTGGCCGAGATGCGCTGCAGCGATTCGGCGACGGTGTTCGTGCCGCGCTGTTCCATCGACTCGGCGGAGAGGACGGTGACCGGCGACGGGGTTTCCGAGGTCGTGCGGCGCGGGATCAGGGTGCCGGTGACGACGATTTCGTCGCTGGCGTTGCCCGGCTCGTTGCTGTTGACGACCGGAGTCTGCTGCTGGTCCGAACCCGGATCCGGAGCAGTCGAGTCAGTCGGGGTGGACGTCTGCGTCGACGGTCCCGGCTTCGTGACAGGGCCCGGCTGATTCGTCGCGTCCTGCGCATACGCAGGGGTCGCAACGGCCATTCCGGCGATAACCGTCGTGGCGAGCAACGTGCCCTTCAGATTAAAATTGGACATTGTATTCCCCTCAATCGGGCGCTCCCCGAGCGCCAAAAGAAAAGCGACCCAAGCCCATCCCAAGGCTTTGGCAGTCGTGGCTCAGTATGAAAAAGGAATCAGGGGCGCAATTCGCCGCGAGGGGGAGGCGGCAAATCGTGACTCACCTGTGACAATAAGAACACAGACGGAAACCGGTGCCCTGTGTCGGACTACCGACAGATCAAAGTGCGCCCGCGCGGCGCTCCGCTTCGGCGCTGCTTTCAGCGTCGATATAGGCTTCCTGCCGCTCGACGCTCCAATAGCGAAGCTCATGCAGCGGGATTGCAGTGCCGGTGATCGCGCAAAGGACGTGGTCGCCATTCGACAGGACGCGGAAGGTCCCCGGCAGATAATGGAGGCGCGCCACGCGTCCGGCTCCGCTCATCAGCATGTGCTAGTCCTCGCCCTCGTCGAATAGTCCAGGTTGAGGCGCGACATAGGCACGCCGCGGCACCCTCTCAACCCGGGCCGGCGTGTTGGTCTTACCCGTCGAAGCTTCGACAATCCCATCGCCGAAATGGATTCGCAGCGCCTTGGCTGCCTCGGCATCGGCAGCACGGGTCAATGTCTTGCCCGAGCGGTCGGTGATTCGGGCGAAGCCGCGCTGCAGCGGACGATCCGGATGCGCCAGCTCGGCCAACCGCCACAGCGATGCGAGCTTCTCCCCCGACCGCTGGACTCGCTGCAGCAGCAGGTCTGACCTCAGGCGCGGAGCCACCGCGCTATAGTCGGCGCGAGCGTGCGCCGCCCTCGATGCGAGCGCCCGCGGCATGCGCGCCACGAGCTCGTCGAGCCTCTGTCCGACAGGAGCGAACAGCGACCCAGGTTCCGGCCAGCGGCCGACGGAAAGGTCGAGCCTCTCGCGTGCACGGCGCGCGTGCGCGCTGAGACAGGAGCCGGCGCGCCGGCCGAGATCCTCGACCTGAGCGAGCAGCTCCGCGCGCACCGGTACGGCGATCTCAGCAGCGGCGGTCGGCGTCGGAGCGCGCCTGTCCGAGGCGAAGTCGATGAGTGTGGTGTCGGTCTCGTGACCCACTGCCGAGATCAGAGGGATCGGCGATTCGGCAGCGGCGCGGACCACCTCTTCCTCGTTGAATGCCCAGAGGTCCTCGATCGACCCGCCGCCACGCGCGACAATCAGCAAGTCGGGCTTCGGCTCGTAGGAAGCAAAGCCACGGATGGCTCCGGCGACTTTCGCCGACGCCCCTTCGCCCTGCACCGGGACCGGCCACAGGATGACGTGGGTCGGGCACCGGTCCTCGAGCCGGTGAAGGATGTCGCGGATCACGGCGCCCGTCGGCGACGTCACCACGCCGATGATCCTGGGCATGAACGGGAGGCGGCGCTTCCGCTGCGCATCGAACAGCCCTTCCGCGGCAAGCGCGCGCCGGCGCTTGTCGAGCAGCGCCATCAATGCGCCCTCGCCCGCAAGCTCCATCCGCTCGACGACGATCTGGTACTTCGACCGCCCGGGGAAGGTCGTTAGCTTGCCGGTCGCAATGACCTCCGCGCCGTCCTCGGGCCGGAACGCCAGCGTCTGTGCGCTCGTGCGCCAGACGACCGCGTCCATGCACGCGTCCTCGTCCTTGAGGCTGAAATAGCAGTGCCCCGAGGCATGACGCTTGAAGCCCGAAATTTCCCCGCGCAGCCGCACTCGGCCGAACGACGCCTCGATCGTCCGCTTCAACGACATCGACAGTTCGGTGACCGACAGCGCCGGTGCGTTGTCGCCGGCCCTGGCCTCGGCTAACAGGCCGCTGCCGCCGTTTTCTGAGCCACCTTCGGGGAGATCCATGAACATCCTGCTGCTGGGTTCGGGGGGCCGTGAAGATGCGCTCGCGTGGCGGTTGAGGCAATCGCCGAGCTGCGGGGAATTGCTCGCCGCACCCGGAAATCCGGGCATTGCGCGCTGGGCCGAATGCGTGGCGATCGACCCATCGGATCCGGCCGCAGTCGTCGCTCTTGCTCAAGAACGAAGCGCGGACCTCGTCGTCATCGGCCCGGAAGGGCCACTGGTCGCGGGCGTCGGCGATGCGCTGCGCGACGCCGGCTTTGCCGTGTTCGGCCCCAATGCCGCCGCGGCCCAGCTCGAAGGCTCAAAGGGCTTCACCAAGGATTTGTGCGCGGCCAATGCCATTCCGACCGCGCGCTACGTGCGGACCGAGAAAGCCGCGGACGCGAAGCGCGCGCTCACCGGGTTCAGCATCCCGGTCGTCATCAAGGCCGACGGCCTCGCCGCCGGCAAGGGCGTGACGGTGGCCATGTCGCGCGAAGAGGCGGAGGCCGCGATCGATGCCGCCGGAGACGGCCCGCTGGTCGTCGAGGAATTCCTGGAAGGCGAGGAAGCCAGCCTGTTCGCCTTGGTCGACGGCGAGACCGCCATCGTCCTTGCGACTGCGCAGGATCACAAGCGCGCCGGCGAAGGCGACACGGGTCCCAAC
>JAEVYW010000129.1 GCA_023392555.1 Pseudomonadota bacterium
CTTCGAGCGTCACGTTCGGCGTGGTCTGGCCGATGTCGGTGATGTCGAGTGCGCCCTGGCGTTCGAGCTGTGCGCCCGAATAGGCAGTGACGGCGATGGGCACGTTCTGGAGCGTTTCCGCGCGGCGGCGGGCGGTGACGACGATGTCCTGGTCGCCCTGCGTCGGTGCATCGACCGCGGCAGACGTGTCGGCGACCGACGGACCGTCCTGCGACGGTTCGGTAACCGGAGCGACAGTCGTTTCTTGAGCCATTGCCGGATTTGCGATCACAAGCGCCGTGCAGCAGATCGAGCCAAGCAACATAGCGCGCGCAGCGGCGTGCGACTTCACCGTCATCAGAATCTCCCCTAAATTCCCTCCGAAGCGCGGCGGTTGCCACCGGCTTCCAGTTCCGGTTATGAAACCTGAACCGGCTTTCAGGTTTGCACGAACCGCGGGTCGACTCAAGGGGGAAGATGACTTGGTCGGGATTACGACGGAGACTTCGTCGCAAGGGCTAGGGGAGAACGCCAGCCCGGCAAGTGACGGCAAGGCCCCGCGAACGGCTCGCGGCGAGCGGACTTTGCGAAAAATCCTCGACGCCGCGCTCGAGGAATTCGGCGAGAAAGGCTTTTCAGAAGGCTCAATCGTCGGGATCACTAGCCGCGCGCGGGTCGCCCTGGGGACATTCTACACTTACTTCGACAGCAAGGAGGCGGTGTTCCGCGAGGTCGTCCGCGACATGTCGGCGCAGGTCCGCGACTACGTCGCGCCCATCCTGGCCGATGCTTCAGACGCGCTTGATGGCGAGGGCCGGGCGCTCGAAAGCTTCCTCAACTTCGTCGTCGATCACCGCGAAGTGTACCGGATCATCGACGAAGCGGAGTTCGTCGATCCAGACGGCTTCCGAAAGCATTACGTCACGACAGCCGACCGCATCGCCGCGCGGCTTGAGGCCGGTAAGGCCAAGGGGGAAGTCGCGGTGATGGATTCGCCGATCGCGACCGAGGTCGAGGCCTGGGCGATCATGGGAATGAACGTCTTCCTGGGCCTGCGCTTCGGTGTGTGGGGCAAGGACAAGCCTGCCGACATCGCGCTGGTCGCCAACCGCCTGCTGCGGCACGGGCTTCAGGCCTAGGAAAGCTCTTTCGCGAAGCCCGCGAAGCGATCGATGTCGGCCTCGTCATTATAGAGACCGATGCCGAAGCGGATAACGTCGCCACGGACGTCGGTGATGCAGTTGCGGCTCTTCAGCTCGCCACACCAACGCTGTGCATCAGGCGAACGAAAGGCAAGGAAGCGAGCATCGCCGGGCCGGTTGAGCTGCTCGGCGCGAGCCAGCGGCGTTCCATCGATCGCGTCCAGCACGCGTTCCTGGAGCCGCGTCACCTTGGCGCTAATAATCGCTGTTGTGAGGCCGTTGTCTTTGAGCATCCGCTGCACCGCGTTGAAGCGATACAGGCCGCTTGAATCGAAGGTCGCCCCCATGAAGCGCATTGCGTCCTTGGCGTAGCCGACCGAGCCTGGCGGAAGGGTCAGGTCTTCGAACTCGGCGAACCAGCCGGTGATCGGCGGGCGTTCGCCGAAGCCCGGCGGCGCATGGAGGAATGCGCACCCTTCCCCCGCCATCGCATATTTGTAGCCGCCCCCGAGGTAGAACGCCGAGCTCGAGGCCGCCGCGCTGAACGGTTGTTCGACCGCCATGAAGGCGTGATAGCCGTCGATGACCACCCAAGACCCCTCCGGCCGCGCCAAGGTAGCGAGGTCATCCACAGCCTCGAAGCTCCGACCGCTTCCGAACAGCACATGGCTGACGAAGATGACATCATATTCGCCGGACTTCGCGGCTTCGAGGAAGCGGTCGGAGAAATTGTCGAAGGGCTCTGCCGCGACTCGCTGGATCGCAGCGGTGCCGGCCTCCTCCCACCGCGCAAACTGGCGGCGAGCGCTGTGGAATTCGCCGTCGGTGGTCAGGACACGGATAGGGCCTTTGGCTGGTACGGCCGAGAACAGACGAACCAGAAGGTCGTGTGTGTTCGAAGCGAAGACGATGGCGTCGGGCTGGCCCGTGCCAAGCTCGGCCGCAACGTGGCTTTGCGCTTCGGGCCAGACCTCGCCCATGATTCGGTCCCACTTGCGGTCGGCAAGCCGGGCGGCATCGTTCCAGCATTCGACCTGGCCTTCGAAGCTCGCATCCGGCCACAGATGGTGGCTGTGCGCGGCCAGATGCAGCCGGTCGGGATCGGCGCCGAGGCTGCGCGAAAACAGACGCTTGAAGTTCAAAGCTGAGTCCTGAGCGACCAGAGCTCGGGGAACAGCCGCTTTTCCAGCGTCGATCGCAGGTATGGCGCCCCGGCCGACCCGCCTGTGCCCTGCTTATTCCCGATAATCCGCTCGACGGTCAGCACATGCTTGTGCCGCCAGCCGGCAAGCGCGTCGTCGATATCGACCAGCTTCTCGGCAAGTTCATAGAGCTCGAACCAGCGATCGGCATCGCGGTAGACTTCCAGCCAGGCTGCGGCGATCGCCTCGACCGACCCGTCGCCCAGATCAAAGCCCGAGCGCCGAAGCGCATCGTGCGACGCTTCGCGCAGGCTCGGCTCCTCGAGCGCGCGTTGCAGTCGCGCGCGTTCAGCCGACCCTTCCTCATAATGATTGACGAAGTTGGGCTCCTTCAGGCCGAGGCGGAATTCGAGCTCACGAAACTGCGCGGACTGAAAACCCGACGAGGTGCCGAGGACATCGCGGAACTTCAGATAGTCGACCGGGGTAAGCGTCGAGAGCACGTCCCATGACAAAGTCATCACCGCCTGGATGCGGCTGAGGCGGGCCATTGCCTTATAGCCTTCGGCCAAGCGATCCTCGCCGACGAACCGGACAGCGAGGCCGAGCTCGTGGAGCATCTGCTTGATCCACAGCTCTTTGGTCTGGTGGATGACGATGAACAGCATCTCGTCGTGCAGATCCGACAAGGGCTTCTGCGCGGTGAGCAGCTGGTCGAGCGCCAGATAGTCGGCATATGTCATGCCGGCGGGCGTTGCAGTCATGGGATGCGGCTTAGGCGAAACCGCCGCCGCCGCAAAGCGCGGCGCTTACTGGCCCGGCTGCGGGGTGGTGCCCGGCAGGCCCGGCTGCGAGATCGTGCCGATGCCGCCCAGCAGCTCTTCAAAGAAGCTGCGCTTGCGGCCGAGCGTGGGCGTGCTGTCGTTCGACGGATTGATCGAAGCGACCAGCGTTTCGTCCGTCGTGTTCACCGATTCGACATTGCCGGCCTGGTCGAAGCGCACGTGAAGGACCGACTGATCGACGACCCGCGGATTGCGGAACGCGAACGAGCGCGTGTCGCGCGACAGATAATACCAATCGTTGGGGCTGAACTGGCCGGTGAAGGTCGGCTGGCCGAGGGTCTTTTCGACCGACGCCTTGTTGTCGACGCCCGGCTGGACCGCGCTGGTCAGCGTCTGGTCCATGACGTAGCCGCGATGGTCGCGCGTCGCGAGGGTGCACCCCGAAATGAGGGTCACGCCGGCAATCGCCGTCATGATCTTGATCACCGCAGACTTCATCAAATTACCCTCTTAAGATCCGCTCGCTTGCACCGGCAGCAGTGCGCCTCAATATGCGGCCAGCCCATGAAGGCGCAAGCCGCAACGAAGGAGTCCTATGTTCCGCGCCCTGTTCGCACGATTAACGGGCGATCCGCGCCGTGGACAGGGGCTGTTCGATGCCGCGGTCGCCGAGACGCGTCCGGTCGACTGGTTCACGAGAGGCGCGGTGCCCGACACGGTCGATGGCCGCTTCGCTTTGCTCGCCACGGTCGTCGCATTGACCATCGTCCGGCTGGAGCAGTTCGGTGACGAGGGTCGTGCGGCAAGCGCTGCAATGACCGAGCGGTTCGTGGAGACGCTCGACGTGGAGCTTCGCGAGATGGGCCTTGGCGATCCGACGCTCGGCAAGCAGGTCCGCAAGCTGGTCGGCGCGCTCGGATCAAAGGTCGAGCGCTGGCGCGAAGTCGTCGAAGGCAACGGCTCATGGAGCGATCAGGTTCGCAACAGCCTGCTCCTCCCTGAAGATGCGTCGCCGGGAGCGATCGCTCACGACGAGACGCAGCTTCGAACATTGTGGACGCGTCTGGAGGCGAGCAGCCTTGAGGACATTGCCAGCGGAAGGATCCCATGACCGACGCTTTCGCCCACCGCCTGCCGCTCAACCAGATTCGCGACGGCGAGCGGCTCGATTTGACTGCCGACGAAGCCGAGCGCCGTTCGGTCGCGGAGCGGCTCGGGCTTCAATCGCTCGAGCGGCTCGAAGCGCATTTGGCGCTCGAACGCAAAGGCGACATCGTCCGCGCCAAGGGGCGCATCAAGTCGGCGCTCTGCCAAAGCTGCGTCGTCACCGGCGATCCGATCGACGCGCATGTGGATGAGCCGTTCGAGCTGATCTTCCTGCCCGAGCCGACCTCGGAGTCGCATGATGAAGAGGTCGAACTCGGCTCGTCCGACTGCGACACCGTCTTTCACGACGGCTCGGCGATCGATCTGGGCGGTGCAATCGCCGACACGCTCGCGCTCAGCCTCGACCCCTATCCGCGTAGTCCCGGTGCCGAGGCCGCGCTCAAGGAAGCAGGCGTGCTGAGCGAGGAAGAGGCGGGGCCGTTTGCCGCGCTCGCCAAGTTGAAGCGGAGCGACTCCGACCGCCCTTAGACGGGCCAGAACCTAGAACGGAACGTCGTCGTCCAGGTCGGTGTCGAACGCCGCCGGCTGCGGACGCGACTGCTGGCGCGACGATCCGCCGCCACTGCCATAACCGCCACCAAAGTCTTCGCCGCCGCCGAAGTCGCGGCCGCCGCCGCCACCGCCTTCACCCCGGCTGTCGAGCAGGACGAGCTCGCCGCGGAAGCGCTGGAGCACGATCTCGGTGGTGTATTTGTCGTTGCCCGACTGGTCGGTCCATTTGCGGGTCTGAAGCTGGCCTTCGAGATAGACCTTCGACCCCTTGCGCAAATAGCTTTTGGCGACCCGGCCGAGATTCTCGTTGAAGATGACGACCTGGTGCCATTCGGTCCGCTCCTGGCGGTTGCCGTCGCGGTCCTTCCATGTCTCCGACGTGGCGACGCGCAGGTTCACGACCTCGCCGCCATTGTTCAATGAACGGGCCTCCGGGTCCGCGCCGAGATTGCCGACCAGGATCACCTTGTTCACGCCCGCCATGTCACTCTCCTCTTCTTGAGGAGCAGCTATAGACCGAGTGCGACCGCCGTCCAGTAGGTTGCGCCCGCCGCGATGTAGGCAAGGACGAACAGGTATCCGACCATGAACAGCGGCCAGCGCCAGCTGTTGGTTTCGCGCCGGGTGACGGCGATGGTCGAGATGCACTGCGGGGCGAACACGAACCAGGCCAGGAAGGCGAGGGCGGTCGCTAGCGACCAGCGGCCGCGGAGGCGGTCCTCGAGCGCGAGATTCGCCGCTTCATCGTCGCCAGCATCGATCGAATAGACGGTACCGATGGCGCTGACCGCCACTTCGCGCGCGGCCATCGATGGCAGCAGGGCAAGCGAAATATCGCGGTTGAAGCCGATCGGCTTGACGAGGACTTCGATGCCGCTGGCGATCTTGCCGGCGATGGAGGCTTCGACCTGGCTCTCGCCGGGTTTGGCCTGCGGGAAGCTAGCCAGCGCCCACAGGAGGATCGTCGTGCCGAGGATGATCGTGCCGGCACGCTGAAGGAAGATCAGGGCGCGCTGGTAGAGGCCGAGGATCACGTCCTTCAGCAGCGGCATCTGATATTTCGGAAGCTCCATCATGAAGCCTCCGCCGCCACCCTTGGTGATCGTTCGACGAAGGGCGAGCGCCGCGAGAAGGGCTCCCGCGACGCCGGCGATGTAGAGGCCGAACATCACCAGGCCCTGCAGCCCGACGCCCCAGCCGACGGTACGCTGCGGGATGAAGGCGGCGATGATCAATGTGTAGACCGGAAGCCGCGCTGAGCAGGTCATCAGCGGAGCGACGAGGATCGTCGTCAGGCGGTCCTTCGGATTTTCGATCGTCCGCGTCGCCATGATCCCGGGAA
>JAEVYW010000184.1 GCA_023392555.1 Pseudomonadota bacterium
GCCCCAGGCGCCCGGGACGCCTGCGGCTTCGCCGAACAGATGGTGAAGCAGGACGTAGGCGCTTCCCGGCGCATAGGGCGAAGCGAAATTGCCGACGACGCCGTCGAAACCGAACAGCGACTTGGCCAGATCGCCTTCGAAGTGGCGGTCGAGAATCTCGCCGGCGCTCCGCGTCACGAAGTCGTGCACCACCCGGATCTCGGCGGTCGACATGCCGACCATGTCCTTGCCGAGCGTCATCAGCGACGGCAGCCCGCGCGCCCCTGCCCCGACTTCCGGCGGAGCGCGGAGGATCCACTTCTTGAGAAGCGGGACGACCGCCTCCAGGTCGGCCATGTAACGGTCGTAGCCAGCGCCATCAGCCTTGTTCAGGCGGACGATCTCCTTGCGCGTCAGCCCGTTGCGGCCCGCGATCAGATATTCGCCGTCGCCCGGCAGAAAGTTGTCGCGTTTACGGAGGACGACCTTCAGCCCGTGCCGCTCCAGCTCCAGGTCGCGGATGACCTTGGGGTTGAGCAGGCTGACCGTGTAGCTGGCGGCGGAATTGCGGAAGCCCGGCAGGAACTCGTCGGTCACCGCCGCGCCGCCCATCTGGCCGGACGCTTCGAGGACGACGACCTTCAGTCCCTTGGCCGCGAGATAGTAGGCGCAAGTGAGGCCGTTATGCCCCGCGCCGATGATGACGACGTCGTATTCCATTAAACCCACCGCTGTTCGGCGTGGCCTATAATCGGGCGCCCGCTCCGCCGCCAGTGACCGGTCGGTGCCAAATTTTGGCAAGCACAGCCGCCACTTTGCCCACCATAGGCAGGCGTATTAGCTTAGTAACACGCTTCTGACGAGTTTTTCGGAGTGGGGATGATGAAGCTTATGACGAAATTGGCAGGCGCTGCTGCGCTGGCGATCGTTGCAACGAATGCGAATGCGCAGGTGAAGGCGCCAGCCGCCACCGCAGCTACCAAGATCGACGCGAAGGCCACGGTCGCCGACGTCCGCCGCATCCTCAACGAGAATTACGTTTTGCCGGAGCTTCGCCCGCAGCTCGACGCCGCGCTCGCCAAGGGGCTTGCAAGCGGCCGCTACGACGTCACCGACGCGCGCGTGCTCGCCGAGCGGATCAACGCCGACATGGAAGCCGTCGCCCACGACCGCCACCTCGGCATGAACTTCAACCCGAAGCAGGCCGCCGACCTAGCCTCCCGGCCCGACGCAGGTGCCGACGACGCGCCGCCGAGTGCGGAGGAAATCGCATTTGCCGACCGGCTCAACCACGGGATCACGCAGCTAAAAGTCCTGCCTGGCAACATCCGCTACATGGAATTGGTCGGCTTCTTCTGGGGCGGGGAGAAGACCGCCGAAATCTACGACGACGCCATGCGCTTCCTCAAAGGCGGCGACGCGGTGATCATCGACCTGCGCAACAATGGCGGCGGCGATCCCAGCGCCGTGCGCTATCTGATCAGCCACTTCATCGAGCCCAACCGGCCGACCGTGACCTTCTACATGCGCGGGCAGAAGGGCGAGACCTGGAAGAGCCTGGCTTCGATCCCTGCAGGGCGGATCACCGGCAAGCCGTTGTACGTCCTGACCAGCAATCGCAGTGCGAGCGCTGCCGAAGAGTTCATCGGGCACGTCGGCGGCTTCAAGGTCGGCGAACTGGTCGGCGATACCAGCGCGGGCGCAGGCTATCGCAACACCTTCTACCCGGTCGCCGGCGGCTATGTGATCAGCGTCTCGGTGGGCCGCGCCGTCCTCGTTTCGACGGGCAAGGACTGGGAGAAGGTCGGCATCGCTCCGACGATCAAGGCCGATACCGACAAGGCACTCGAGGTTGCGCAGGCCAACGCGCTCCGCAAGCTCGCCGCGAAGGCGACCGGCCGAGACAAGGAGATGATGGAGAGCAATGCGCGGGTGATCGAAGCGAAGCTCAATCCCATCACGACGGCACTTCCGTTACCGCAATATGCCGGTCTCTATGGCGAACGCCGCATCAGCAATGAGGGTCGCACCCTGAGCTTCCAGCGGGAGGGTGGCCCGAAGCGCGAGCTCGTGGCGATCGGCCCGAACGAGTTCGTCTTCGCCGAAGACCCGATGCAGCGAGTGCTGTTCAAGGTCGCCGGTAATAGCGCCACCGAGCTGCAGCTGATCCGCGGCGACGGAACCACAGTCGCGGCCCGGCGGAACCCCTGATCAGCGCATCAGGACCAGTTCTTCCGCCATCGACGGGTGAAGGGCGACCGTCGCGTCGAAATCGGACTTCTTCAGGCCGGCCTTCACCGCAACGGCGGCGGCCTGAAGGATTTCCGGCGCGTCCGGTCCGATCATGTGAACGCCGACGACCTTGTCCGTCTCTCCGTCGAGCACGAGCTTGTAGAGCGAGCGCTCGTTGCGGCCGGCGAGCACGTTCTTCATCGGGCGGAAGTCGGAGGTGAAGGTCTTCACCGTACCGAGCCGGTTGCGGGCCTCGCCCTCGGTCATGCCGACGCCGGCGAGCGGTGGATGGCTGAACAC
>JAEVYW010000185.1 GCA_023392555.1 Pseudomonadota bacterium
GAGGGCGGCGAGGCTTTGTCTGTCCTCGAGGACGAGCTCAACAGCGGGGTCGAGGAGGAAATGCGCTCGACCCTCGAAGATCTCGCCGACGATCAGCTCGCCGAAACCCTGGCGCTGGCCTGGGTCGGCCGCGGCACCTATGACGTGAGCGAGTGGGACGACGCCTTTGCCGAAGCGAACGAGGTCGGCGGCGATTCCGCGATCGACGAATTGCTCGATATGCCGCTGCTCGCCTCCTATCTCGAGGCCGGGCTCGCGGCCTTCGACTATAGCTGCGACGGGATCGGCCAGGTCGAATAGTCAGCCGCGAAACGGGAAGGTCCGGATCCGCTCCCACGGGCCGCCGAGATAGAGCCAGGTCGCAAGCGCCGGGATGGCCAGCGGCCGCGGCAGGAAGGTGGCGCGAAGCTCGGCCTGGAGCCGGCGCGCTTCCCGTGGTTCGACCTTGTTCTGGATGGTGACGTGGCCGCGCCACCCGGCCTGGTCCTGCGGCGTCAGAAGGCCGTGCAGCGCATCCGCAAGCTCGCCCCGCATTGCCTCCAGGTCCGCGCTTTCGACCCGGAGCGCCGTGCCGCCGCCGAGGTCCATCACCCCGGCGAGCGTCGCGCGGGGCGGCGGCGAGCGGACGATCTCGCCGATCCGGCCGTTCAGCTCCGCCTCGCAGGAGGGTGGAAGCTGGTGGAACAAGGTGAGATGCGCGGGCACCTGGTTGCGGTCGGGCGGATAATGGTCTCGCCGGAGCTGCTGAAGCCAGCCGTCGTCACCGGGCGCGAACAGGGCAGTGACGATGATCGGTGCGACTGCCATTCTACTCTCTCCGTGTGGCGACAAAGCCGATAGCCGCCGCTATAGGGCGCGCGACGTCTGATTCAGGAGAGAGAAATGCGCGTCGGCGTGCCCAAGGAAATCAAGGTCCATGAATATCGGGTCGGCCTGACCCCGGCTTCGGTTGCGGAGATCGTCGCCGCCGGGCACGAGGTGGTGGTCGAGACCAAGGCCGGCAGCGGCATCGACCTCGACGACCAGGATTATATCGATGCAGGCGCGACCATCGCGCCCGACGCGGCGTCGGTCTTCGCGCAGGCCGACATGATCGTGAAGGTCAAGGAGCCGCTCGCGCCCGAGATCGCCTTGCTCGAGCCGCGCCACACGCTCTTCACCTATCTCCACCTCGCCGCCGACAAGCCGCAGGCCGAAGGACTCATGAAGTCCGGTGCGACCTGCATCGCCTATGAGACGGTGACCGCCCGCGACGGCTCTCTGCCCTTGCTTTGGCCGATGTCGGAGGTTGCGGGGCGCATGTCGGTCCAGGTCGGCGCCCATTATCTCGAGAAGGAGCAGGGCGGGCGTGGCGTCCTCCTCGGCGGCGTTCCGGGCGTTCCACCGGCCAAGGTCGCGATCCTCGGCGGCGGAGTCTCGGGCGTGAACGCGGCGCAGATGGCGGTCGGCATGCGCGCCGATGTCACCATCTACGACATCAACAATGCGCGCCTGGCCGAGCTCGACATGTTCTTCTCGAGCCAGATCAAGACGGCTTATGCGTCCAAGGCCGCGATCGCCAATGCGGTCGCCAAGTCGGAGCTGGTCATCGGCGCGGTCCTCGTGCCCGGTGCCGCGGCGCCGAAGCTCGTCACCCGCGACATGCTGAAGACGATGAAGCGCGGCAGCGTCCTCGTCGACATCGCGATCGACCAGGGCGGCTGTTTCGAGACGTCGCGCCCGACCACCCACGAGGATCCGGTCTTCGAGGTGGACGGGGTGACTCATTATTGCGTCGCGAACATGCCCGGCGCGGTCGCCCGCACCTCGGCCTTCGCGCTCAACAACGCCACCCTGCCATTCGTCCTTCGGCTTGCCTCGATGGGTGCGGACGCGGCCATGGCCGCCGATCCGCACCTTGCCGCCGGCCTCAACGTCTCGGGCGGCAAGATCCGCCACAAGGCGGTCGCCGACGCGCTCGGCCTGGCCTACGAGCCGGCCTGAACCTCAAGCAGATTGATGGCCACGAGACGGCCGGGGCGGTTCAGACCGCTCCGGCCGTTTCCGTTTGCGGGGCCGCTTCGGGCTCGTCGCTCTCGCCGCGCGAGATGACCGTCGCGGCGACCAGGTCGCCGATGACGTTGAGCGTAGTGCGGCACATGTCGAGGAAGCGGTCGACGCCGAGCACGAGCGCGATCGCCTCCGGGCGAATGCCGACCATGGCCAGGATCAAGGCGACCACCGGAAGCGAGCCTGCCGGGACTCCGGCGGTGCCGATGCCGCCGAGGATGCAGACCGCCATCACCATCAACTGCTGTGTGAGGGTCAGCTCCATGCCGAAGAACTGGGCGAGGAAGATGACGGTGACGCCCTCGAACATCGCCGTGCCGTTCTGGTTGGCGGTCGCGCCGATGGTGAGGACGAAGCGCGAGACCCGGCGCGGGAGCTTCAGCCGCTCCTCGGCCACCCGCAGCGCCGTCGGCAGGGTCGCGTTGGACGAGGCGGTGGAGAAGGCCATGACGGTGGCCTCCTGGGTCTCGCGGAAGAAGGCGACCGGGCTCTTCTTGCCGAGCGTTGCGAGTAGCGCCGGGAAGACGACGAACATCTGGATCGCGAGCGCCAGCAACACGACGCCGACATAAGCCGACAGGCTCTTCAAGAGGTCCCAGCCGAACAAGGCGGCGAGGTTGAACATGAAGCAGGCGACCGCGATCGGCGCGAGCTTGATGACGATCATGATCAACCGCATCGTCACTTCGAACAGCCCCTCGAAGCCGCGCTTCAGGGCGCGCGCATTGGGCGTGTCGGTGAGCAGCAGGCCGATCCCGAAGAACAGGGCGAAGAACATCACCGAGAGGATGGTGCTGTTTGTGCCCATCGCGCCGATGAGGTTGTCGGGGATGATGTTGACGAAGGCGTCGATCCCGCTCGGCTGCTCGCGCCCGGTCTGGACGATGGAG
>JAEVYW010000227.1 GCA_023392555.1 Pseudomonadota bacterium
GTCCCGGTCTTGCCGAACATCGGCCGATTGAGGTCGCGAAGGACAGTCGCGGTGCCCCGCTCGACCACGCCTTCCATGATGTGGACCATCTGGAACGCGGCCATGGGCTCCAGGATCTGCCGGTCGCGCGAGGGCGGCCGCGGCATGGCCTTTCCGTCCCAATCGGGCGCGTTGCAATTACCCATGACGGCGCAGCGATTGTCTGTGCGATAGATGACCTTGCCGGTGCGGTCCTGGACATAGTCGATCAGGCTCGGCTTCACCGCTCGGCCCTGATTGGCAAGGATGGCGTAGGCGTTCACGAGCTTGAGCACCGTCGTCTCGCCGGCGCCGAGCGAGATCGACAGATAATTGGGATAGTCGCCGACCCCGAGCTTGCGAGCGTTGGCGGTGATCTTCGCCATTCCGGTCTGTGAAGCCGCGCGGACCGTCATCAGGTTGCGCGACTGCTCGACGCCCCAGCGCATCGTCTTCGGCCCGGCGTAGCGCCGATCGAAGTTCACGAAGCACTTCTGCGGCAGGCCCGGCCCCTGCGACGTGCAGAACGGCGCGTCGACGATGATCGATGCCGGCGACATGCCGTTTTCGAGAGCCGTCTCATAGACGATCGGCTTGAAGGCCGACCCCGGCTGGCGGAGCGCCTGCGTGGCTCGATTGTAGCTCGAACCGATGACGTCGAAGCCGCCCTGCATGGCCAGCACGCGGCCGGTGCGGACTTCCTCGGCGACGAAGCCGCCGCCGATCTCCGGAATGGAGCGGATAGCATAGCTGTTGGTGCCCAGCTGCTTGACGATGATGATCATACCGGGGCGCAGATTGTCGAAGGCGGTCCCGCCGCCGCCGCGCTTGGGCATGCTCGCCGCCGAGCGCGGAAGCGTTCCCGTGGAGCCGTTGGTGAACCCAATGCTCGCGCTGTCGCCGCTCTTGGACAGAACCACCGCCTTGCGCCAGTCGGGGAAGCCGGTTCCGACCGGAGCCCGATCGAGCGCACCCGCCCAATCGCCACTGAGATCGATGCTCTTTTCGGTGTCGCGCCAGCCGCGGCCGCCGTCGAACTTCGCCAGGCCTTCGCGCAGTGCGTTCGCAGCGGCGTCCTGCATCTGCGGGATCATGGACGTGCGGACCCACAGTCCGCCCGCGTAAAGGCTGTTGGGACCGTCCTCGGCCTTTTCGCCATAGCTCTTCAGGAGCGTCCGGCGGACCTCTTCCATGAAGTAGCCGCCTTGCTGGCGGAACTTCTCATTGCTGCCGTAGCGGATGGTGCCGAGCGGCGACGTCGAGGCCTCAGCGCGCTGTGCCGCCGTGATGTAGCCGTTGTTCTCCATCTCATTCAGCACGTAATTGCGGCGGGCGAGAGCCTTCTGCGTCGCTCGGACGGGGTCGTAGTTGGACGGCGCCTTCGGGAGCACCGCGAGGTAGGCGACCTCGGGGAGCGTGAGCTCGTTGACGTCCTTGTCGAAATAGGCCCGCGCCGCCGCCTGGACGCCGTAGGCGTTGCGGCCAAGGAAGATCGAGTTGAGGTAGATCTCGAGGATCTGCTCCTTGCTGAGCGTCGATTCCAGCCGGAACGCCAGGATCGCCTCGCGTGCCTTGCGGCCGACCGAATAGCTGCTGTCCTGAAGGAGATATTTCGCGACTTGCTGGGTGATCGTCGAACCGCCGCGCGCTCGTCCGCCGCCGGTCGCGCTCTTGCTTGCGAAGTCGAACACCGCCCCGATCAGGCCGGGGTAGTCGATGCCGCCATGGCTGAAGAAGGTCTTGTCTTCGGCGGAGATGAACGCGTGCACGAGGACTGGCGGATATTCTTCGTAGGCAAGCTCGACGCGGCGTTCGCGGGCGAAGGTCTGCACCGGTGCGCCATCATAGCCGCGGACGTTGGCCGGCAGCGACGGCTGGTAGGCGAGGAGCTTCTCGGACGAGGGGAGACCGCTCGCAAAGTAAAGCCACATGGCGGAGAACAGGACGAAGCCAGAGAGCACGGCGATGCCGAGCCAGCGGACCCATTTGCGCCCGAGCCACGGGTCGATCCGATCGCGGACGCGCTGGTTGAAACCAACCAGATCCGGGAGTGCCATTTGGGGGGCGCTAAGCCGTTCGAAACGCATGCCGGCAACGCTCTAGCGCCAACCGCACCGCACCGAAAGAGGAAGCGTCAGCGAACCGCGCGCGAAGCGACGTCGGCTTCGATTGCCTGTGCAAGGGCAAGCGCAATGCGAGCCCTTTGCTCCGGCTGGATCAGCAGCGCCTCGTCGTCAGTGTTGCTGATGTACCCGGCTTCGAACAGCACCGCCGGGACTTCGGACCGCCGCAGGACGCGAAAATCGGCGAAGCGGTGCGGCTCCGGCCGAAGCGTGAACCGCCCCGCCGACTTGCGCACCAGCCGTTCCGCGAACGAGGCCGAACCCGTCATCTGCTCCCGCAGGGCCAGGTCGGACAGCATCCCTCGCACCGATCCGTCGGCCTCGCTTGAAAGCGCTTCCCCGGAGCGATTCTCGCGAGCCGCAAGGCGCGCTGCTTCGGCGTCGGAGGCCACGTCCGACAAGGAATATACCGTCGCTCCGCGCGCCAGCGGATTGGGCGCGCTGTCGATATGCAGTGACAGATAGAGCGAGGCATTCAGCCGTCGGGCGATTTCGGCCCGCTGGTCGAGCGTCAGATAGCGGTCGTCGTCGCGGGTCAAAGCCACCCGCACCCGCCCGCGCTCCGCCAGCAGGTCGCGCAGCTCGCGGGCCAGCGCCAGAGTCAGATCCTTTTCATTGGTCTGCTCTGACACTCCGGATGCGCCGGGGTCGCGGCCGCCATGGCCTGCGTCGATCACCACGATCGGCCGGCCCGGCGCGCTTGCTTCGGTCAGCTTGATGTCGGCCATCGCCGGATTGAGGCCGACGGTGAGAGAACCGGGCCGCGCCTCGCCGATGACGGCGCGCTCCTGCTCGGTGGCAGCAGCGGCTCCGCCCTGCTCCGCGGTCAGCGCAAGCGCGACGAGGCCAAGGCCCGCGAGGATGACCCCCGCGCCCGCCGCTGCCCGCGCCTTTTTCGTCCGTACGACCATCGCCTCCCACCCAAGGCTTCCGCCTTGCTGCAGCATTCTAATGCTACAACATGGTTAACGCCTAATTATCGCCGATTATGAGGCATCGATAGTCTTGCCGCCAGTTGCGGCGGTGCAAACGGAATGCTAACCGCGATCAATCCAGACGCCGGACTTCCGGCCACGGATTTCCAGGGCCGCACTCTTACAAGGTCGCGGCCATCACAGGTTGATGCTGAATGATGTCATTGAACGCCCCTTCGCTGCTCCTTTCCGAGCGGCCGGGCGCGTCCCCCGCATTGCAAGCCGGGATGATGGGTTCAGCAGACACACGTTCCCAACAGTTCGCCAAAGCCGCCGATTTTATTCCGGCGACGCTGGCCCAGACAATCGCGCGCGCCCGCTCCTCAGGGATGCCATCCTTGCCGATGCCGCCGCGCGCCCGGAGAAATTCAAATGTCCATGCGCATGCTGATCGATGCGCGCCACCCGGAAGAGACCCGGGTCGCGGTCGTCAAAGGTAACCGGATCGAGGAGTTCGACTTCGAGTCCGCAGAGCACAAGCAGCTCAAAGGCAATATCTATCTCGCCAAGGTCACCAGGGTAGAACCGTCGCTTCAGGCGGCGTTCGTCGATTATGGCGGAAACCGCCACGGCTTCCTCGCGTTCAGCGAAATTCACCCCGATTATTATCAGATCCCGAAGGCCGACCGCGAAGCGCTGCTCCGCGAAGAGGCCGAGCACGCGGCCGAGGAAGAGCGCCTGCGCGCCGCCGAGGACGAGGATTACGAGGACGAAGACGCTGAGGAAGGCGATGAGCCTGCCGAAGCGGTCGAGGGTGAAGACAACGGCACTGCCGCCGAGGAGACCGGCACCGGCTCCAACCGCTCGCCGGTCGACGAGTCTGCCGCTGACGAGCTTCGCAAGAAGCGCCAGAACCTGCGCCGCCGCTACAAGATCCAGGACGTCATCCAGCGCCGCCAGGTGCTTCTCGTCCAAGTCGTCAAGGAAGAGCGCGGCAACAAGGGCGCTGCCCTAACCACCTATCTGTCGCTCGCCGGCCGTTATTGCGTGCTGATGCCCAACACGTCGCACGGCGGCGGCATCAGCCGGAAGATTTCGAACGGCGCCGACCGCAAGCGGCTGAAGCAGGTCATGGCCGACCTCAAGCTGCCGACGTCGATGGGCCTGATCGTTCGGACGGCCGGCCTGTCGCGCACCAAGACCGAGATCAAGCGCGATTTCGACTATCTCGCCCGCCTGTGGGACGAGATCCGTGAGCGTACGCTCGGAAGCAGCGCCCCTGCCCTGATCTATCGCGACAGCGACCTGATCAAGCGCGCGATCCGCGACCTCTATCACCGCGACATCGATGAAGTCGTGGTGGAGGGCGACGAAGGCTACAAGGCGGCCCGCGGCTTCATGAAGCTGCTGATGCCCAGCCACGTCCGCCGGGTGCAGCCCTACGCCGACCCGACGCCGATCTTCCAGCGCTTCGGCGTCGAGGACCAGCTTTCGGCGATGTACCAGCCGGTCGTCCAGCTGAAGTCGGGCGGCTATCTCGTCATCAATCCCACCGAGGCCCTCGTCTCGATCGACATCAACTCGGGCCGTTCGACGCGCGAGCATAATATCGAGCAGACGGCGTTCGCGACGAACCTCGAAGCCGCCGCGGAAATCGCCCGCCAGCTTCGTCTTCGCGACATGGCGGGCCTCGTCGTCATCGACTTCATCGACATGGAACAGAACAGCCATGTCCGGAAGGTCGAGAAGGCGATGAAGGAGGCGCTGAAGAACGACCGCGCCCGCATCCAGGTCGGCCGCATTTCGAGCTTCGGCCTGATGGAAATGAGCCGCCAGCGCCTGCGCACCGGCGTTCTCGAAGCTTCGACGAAGCCCTGCGCCCATTGCGAAGGCACCGGCCTGATGCGCACCGCCGCATCGGCAGGCCTGTCGGCGCTTCGTATTCTCGAGGACGAAGCCGCACGCGGCCGTGGCGAGCGCATTCTGCTCCGCGCCGGGCGTGAGGCGGGCATCTACCTCCTCAACAAGAAACGCGCCGAGCTCGGCGAGATCGAGGAGCGCTACGGCGTCTCGATCGAAGTTGCGATCGACGAGAGCTTCGAGGGCGCCCGCATGACCGTGGAAAGCTCCGGGCCCAAGCCGGTCCGCGTCGAGCGACCGGTCCAGCCCGTGCAGATCGAGGACGACGAGGATCTCGACGACACGATCGACGAGGCCGACGACGAGATCGACGAGCAAGAGGAGGAAGAGACCTCCGAAGATCGTCGCGAACAGGACGACCGTCCGGGTCGCCGCCGCCGGCGCCGCCGTCGTGGCGGTCGCGGTCGCAATCGCCGCGAGGGAGGCGAAGCGCCGACGAGCGAAGAGCCAGTCGCCGGTGATGAGTCCGAGGAGCCTTCGGAAGCCGAAGCCGCGGAGCCGGTCGACGCCGACACGGAAGAGTCCGCTGGCGAAGATCGTCCCCGCCGCCGCCGTCGTCGCGGTGGTCGCGGACGCGGTTCCTCCGCCGCCGACGCTGGCGAGGCCGAAGCGTCGGTCGAGCCCGACAGCTCGCCCATGGTCGAAACTCCGGTAGAGGCCGAAGAGCCGATCGCCGAAGTCGAAGCCCCCGCCGAAGCCGAGCCGGCCAAGCCCAAGCGCCGCTCACGCGCCAAGAAGGTGGTCGAGGAAGCGGAAGTGGCGGTCGTCGAGCCCGCACCGGCCGAAGCTCCGCCCGCGGAAACCGCGACGGATGCGGAGCCGACGAAGCCTAAGCGCCGATCACGCGCCAAGAAGGCTGCTCCTGAAGCAGAGGCTCCCGCGGTCGAGGCACCGGCCGAGACCCCGGTGCCGGCCGCGGATAATGACGCCGCCGAGGGTGCGGCGCCGGAATCCGACGAGCCGCGTCGCGGCGGCTGGTGGCAGCGG
The DNA here is from genome assembly GCA_023392555.1 of Pseudomonadota bacterium. Lineage (GTDB taxonomy): Bacteria > Pseudomonadota > Alphaproteobacteria > Sphingomonadales > Sphingomonadaceae > Sphingomicrobium. The sequence continues at coordinate 5,963 of JAEVYW010000227.1, forward strand.
ACCTTCGGGTAACCGCTGCCGACCGGGCCACGGGCGTGACTTCATCCGGGGTTCAGGCCGTTTATGGATAGCGGCGCTATGAACTCGCCGCTCTCCCGCAGCGTCCGGGCGATGATGCTTGCGCTGGTCTTCATGCTGGCGCTCGCTCGCCCGGCGGCAGCTGCCGAGTCCGACAGCGGCCCATCGATCCTTCGCGACACGGAAACCGAATGGCTGTTCCGCGACATCGCGAAGCCGCTGATTACCGCCGCGAACCTCGATCCCAAGAGCGTTAACGTCGTCCTGATCGGCGACCCGGAGATCAACGCCTTCGTCTCGGGCAGCCAGGACGTCTACGTGAACTCCGGCCTGATCCTCGCTGCCGACAATGTGAACGAGCTGCAGGCGGTCATCGCCCACGAGCTCGGCCACGTCGCGGGCGGGCACTCGATCCGCATGAACGAGGGCGCGAAGGAAGCGACCGGCATCACCATCGCCACGCTCGTCCTCGGCGCCCTCGCCGTTGCGGCGGGCGCCGGCGAAGCGGGGATGGGCATCATGGCCGCGGGGCAGCAGGCCGCACTTGGCCGGTTCCTGTCCTTCACGCGCGCGCAGGAAACGACGGCTGACGTTGCCGGTGCTCAGTACCTTTCGAAGGCGGGGATCAGCGGCAAGGGCAGCCTGTCGTTCTTCAAGAAGCTCCAGAACCAGGAGTACCGCCTCGCCGTCTATGCGACGGACAGCTACGACCGCACCCATCCGCTCTCGAGCGAGCGTATCGCCATGCTCACCCAGATCTATCAGAAGGATCCGGCCTGGAATAAGCCGATCGACCCCGCGCTGGAGGCGCGGTTCGAGCGGGTGAAGGCGAAGCTTGCGGGCTTCATCAACCCGCGCACCGCGACGCGGAAGTACCCAGACAGCGACCAGTCGATCCCCGCTCATTATGCGCGCGCCTATGCCTATCACCTGGGTGCTTATCCCGAGCGCGCGCTGAGCGAAGCCAACGCCTTGCTCAAGGCGGCTCCGGACGACCCCTTCTTCCTCGAATTGAAGGGGCAGATCCTGCTCGAATCCGGCAAGCCCGAAGAGGCGATCGCACCGCTGCGCGAAGCCACCCAGAAGTCGCAGGACGCGCCGCTCATCGCCTCGATGCTGGGCCACGCTTTGATCTCGACCGAGAAGCAGGCCAACTTCGACGAGGCCAAGGGGCTGCTGAAGGCCGCGATCAACCGCGACAACCAGAACCCGTTCGCCTGGTACCAGCTCGGCATCATCTACGACCGCGAGGGCGATACCCCCCGGGCTGCGCTGGCGACTGCGGAACGCAACAATCTCGAAGGCAATCCGAAGCGGGCCCTCGCCAGCGCCGAAATGGCCATGCGCGGCATTCCCGCCGGAACGCCCGATTATCTTCGCGCACAGGATATCGCCATGGTATCCAAGACCGCGATCAAGAAAGACAAGGGCAAGAAAGACCGTGAGTGAAGCAACGAGAGCGCCGAGAGCGCCGATCATGGCGTCGCTGGGCGGGGGTGTTGTCGGGGCAGTCCTGACCGCCGCTGTACTGCTGGTCGCGGCCCCGGAGTTCCTGAGCGACCGGATCGTCCGCCAAGGCCTGATGAACGATCCTCAGATCCTTGTTGAGACTGCTGACGCTCTTCGCGACCGTCAGTTCGCGCCGGTCATTGCCCAGAACAAGGCTTCGCTCGAAACGCCGTTCGCCTCGTCCTGGAAGGGCTCCGCCAAGCCGGACATCGTCCTCGTCGAATTCTTCGATTACGCCTGCCCCTATTGCAA
>JAEVYW010000312.1 GCA_023392555.1 Pseudomonadota bacterium
TCGTCTTCTTTACCTTGAAGATCGGCGCCGACTTCTCTCGTATCGTGTTTCTGATCGGCAGCGGCCTGGCCATGCTTTTGATCGCGGGCGGCCGCCTGGTGCTGGGCCGCAGCTTCGGCCAGCATTACGGGTGGAGCTTCCGCAGGGAAGTCATCCTTGTCGACGGTGCCGAGGCCGCCGCAGAGGCTAACGAGGTCATCGTCGATGCCCCGTCCGAGAACCTTCGACCGACTGCAGATGATCCGGAAATGCTCGATCGTCTGGCGCGCGTCCTCCACGGAAGTGAGCGCGCGATCGTCGCCTGCGCCGTCGAACGCCGGCAAGCTTGGGCGCGAACTCTCGCTGGTGCCAATGTCGACGCGGAAATCCTGACGCCGGAACTCGCGTCGGTGGGCGCGCTGGGACTTCGCCGCCACGCCGGCGTCCCAACCCTTCTCGTCGGTTGCGGGCCGCTCAAGCTTCGAGACCGGGCGACCAAGCGTCTGTTCGACATCGCCGTTTCAGCGACCGCACTGACCCTGTTGCTTCCGGTACTCGTCACCGTTGCGCTGGCAATACGATTGGGGTCGCCAGGTCCTGTCCTCTTCCGTCAACAGCGGCTCGGACGTGGCAACAGGCTATTCGAGATCCTGAAATTTCGGAGCATGCGCACGGACGTAAGCGATCTTGCTGGAGGGCGCTCGGCCACCCGCGGGGACGATCGGGTGACTGCGGTCGGACGCTTCATCCGAAGCACGAGCCTCGACGAGCTTCCCCAGCTGATCAACGTTCTGAAGGGCGACATGAGCATCGTGGGCCCGCGCCCGCACCCCCTTGGTTGCAAGGCTGAAGACCAGTTGTTCTGGGCCATCGACGATCACTACTTCGATCGTCACGCCATCAAGCCGGGCATGACCGGCTTAGCGCAGGTCCGCGGATTCCGGGGCGCTACGCACAAGCTCTCCGATGTCACCGACCGGCTGCAATCGGATCTCGAATATCTCGACGGCTGGCACCTTGGCCGCGACATCGCGATCATCGGACGGACGCTCGGCGTCCTTGTTCATCCGAACGCGTTCTGATCAGTATTTTAGTGATACGGCTGGAACAGAATTCGTAATGAACGTCGCCTCGCATAGCAGCCTGACGATGAGCGCGCCTCTCGATCCGCCGAAGAGGCTTCGTATCTGTCTTGCTGCTTCGGGTGGCGGCCACCTCCAGGAGATGCTCGACCTTCGGCCATTCTGGGAACTGCATGATCGTTTCTTCGTGACCGAGCCGACGCCCATCGCCGAGAGTCTTGCCGCGGGCGAACGTGTCTATCTGGTTCCTGCGATCGCTGCCGGCCACTTGCGGGCAAGGCCTTTGGGTACCGTGATCCGGTCGGCCGTCGGAAATATCCGAAAGTCGTGGCGGGCCGCACGCGCGGAGCGTCCAGACGTCGTGATATCTACGGGAGCCGGTTCCGTATTCTTCGTCGTCCTGTTCGCAAAGCTTTTCGGCGCAAAATATATTCACATAGAGGCGTTCTGCCGGTTCGAGACACCGACGATCTTCGGCCGTCTGGTGCACCGGTTCGCCGACGCCCGTTTCGTGCAATCAGAGAAGCTTGCGAATGTCTGGCCCGGGGTGGAAGTGTTCGACCCGTTCGTTCGTTTGCCGCCGTCCGACAAGCCGAAGGAAGATCTCGGCGTCGTTACCGTAGGGACCGTTTTGCCTTTCGATCGCCTCGTAAATGGCGTCGCCTCACTCGATCCAGCCGCGGGGAGGCCCACGCGCATCGTTGCCCAGGTCGGCGACGGGGGGCAGAAGCCTCAGGGAATTGATTCAAGCGAGAATATCACGTTCGAGGAGATGACCGACCTCCTTGAGCGGGCAAACGTGGTATTCTGCCACGCTGGAAACGGCTCATTGATGACTGCGCTGCAAGCCGGCTGCCGAATCATCGCCATGCCGCGTCGAGCTGATCTTGGAGAGCATTGGGACGATCATCAGCGCGAAATCCTGCATGCTTTCGCGGCTCGCGGGGTTATTGAGGTCGCAGAAGATGCGGACGATCTGCAAGCCGCCCTGGATCGCGCTCTCGCCAAGCCTGCCTGGCGCGCGCGGAATGATCACACAAAACTTATTTCAAGATTGCGGTCGCTAACGAAGGAATGGTTCGACAATCGCGGTCAGGCGCTGCCGGTTTCGGCAGTGTAGATCGTCGCCGCTGCGGTGGACGAAGTGACGTTTCGAACGGACCATCGCGATGCGATCATCCCGGCGCATGCAGCGAAAATGCTCAGCGGGACGACATGGAACAGTGAGCCGTCGAAAGCCGCCAATGCGACCAACGCGACCATCGCCAGGAACGGCGGAGCGAGCTCGTCCGGCTCGCGGCGAATGCTTGGTATTGCTCGCAGAAGAAACCAGACGCCAATCACGCCTACACAGATCAGGCCGACCATCCCCCAAGCCAGAAGTATCTGCAGGACCACGTTATGCGTCTGCCCTAGCCCGTGGAACGGGGCGACAGTCGCCATTTGGTTTTCGCCGTAGCCGAACACCGGCCGCTCGCGGATCGCACCCAATGCGTTCGTCCAGATCTCAGTTCGACCGGAAGACACATCCTCGCTTCCCACAGTCTGCGTGATGGTGCGGCCGAAGCCCATCCAGGGCCCATGGG
>JAEVYW010000303.1 GCA_023392555.1 Pseudomonadota bacterium
GCTGGACTGACACGGTACGGCTGCTAATCCTTGGCTCGGGGGGCAAGGATGGCAACAGCTGCACTTGAGTCAGATGACGACAAGGCCTGGTCGATCCGGCGCGTGGTCGTTGCATCGTCCGCCGGCACGGCGTTCGAGTGGTACGACTTCTTCATCTTCGGAAGTCTCGCGACCACCATTCAGAAGGTCTTTTTCGCCGGGTTGGACCCGACCGCCGGTCTGGTCGCCGCTCTAGGCCTGTTTGCGGCCGGCTTCGCCTTCAGGCCTTTGGGCGCGATCATCTTTGGCGTGATCGGCGACAGGCTCGGTCGAAAGGGAGCGTTCCTCGCGACCGTCAGCCTGATGGGCGGCGCGACCTTCCTTATCGGCATCCTGCCGACTTATGCGGCGGCCGGCATCATTTCCCCGATCCTGCTCATCCTTTTGCGCATCCTGCAGGGCGTTGCCCTGGGCGGCGAATATGGCGGCGCCGCGATCTACGTCGCCGAACATGCGGACAACCACCGGCGCGGGGAAACCACCGGATGGATCCAGATCACGGCGTCCCTGGGTCTCATAGCCGGCCTGCTGGTCATCGTCGGAACGAGAGCCGCCATCGGGGAGGACCAGTTCCTCGCATGGGGCTGGCGAATTCCGTTCCTCGTCTCGGTCATCCTGCTGACGATCTCGGTGTGGCTCCGGTTCAAGCTGTCCGAGAGCCCCGCCTTCGCCAAGCTCAAGGAAGAGGGCGAAATCTGCCACAAGCCGCTACGCGAAGCGTTCGGCCGCTGGGACAATCTCAAACGCGTGCTGATCGCCTTCTTCGGCATCATGTGCGCGCAGGGCGCCGTCTGGTACCTGAGCTTCTTTTACGTCCAGGTCTTCCTGACCAAGTCGCTCGGCATCCCGGAGCCGACCAAGGACGCGCTGATGCTGGCCGTGACCGCGGTCAGCGCGCCGCTTTACGTATTCTTCGGCTGGCTGTCCGACCGTGTCGGCCGCAAGCCGGTGATGATCGGCGGGATGCTGCTCGCGCTCTTCGCATATTATCCCGGCTTTCACGCAATCGCCGCGGCGGCGAATCCGGAGCTGGTCGCGGCGCAGGAACGGCGGCCTGTCGAAATCCACGCCGCCCCGGAGCGCTGCGCGGTGCAGTTCGACCCGGCGGGGACGCGCCGGTTCGATAGCGCCTGCGACATCGCCCGCAGCCTGCTCGCCTCGCAGGGCATCTCGTACACGAGCCGGAGCTACGTTTCGGATCAAGCCATCGTCGCGGTGGGCACCCAGCAGGTCGAAGTGCCCGACGGGCGCGGGCTGGATGCGGCAGGATTGAAGGCGCTGAAGGACAATACGGCCAGGGAGATCAAGGCTGCGCTCGCGGCGGAGGGCTATCCCTCATCGACCGATCCGCACCAGATGAACCTGCCGATCATCTTCCTGTGGCTGACGGTGTTCGCCGTCGCCGCGACCGCCCTCTACGGTCCGCAGGCCGCCGCGCTGGTCGAGATGTTCCCGACCCGGGTCCGCTACACGGCGATGTCGCTGCCCTATCACGTCGGAACCGGCTGGATCGGCGGCTTCCTCCCCGTCACCAGCTTCGCGCTCGCGACCATCACTGGCGATATCTACGCCAGCCTTTGGTATCCGGTCGCGTTTACGATCATCCCGATCCTGGTTTCGCTGTTTTTCCTCAAGGAAACGCGCGGAAAGTGGCTCGAAGAGGTTTGAACCCGAGCCCGGCCGCAGAGGGAAGATCGCGTCGCTAAGGTCATAAGGTCACAAAGGTCACGGACAGCAGCGCCTTTCGTGTGACCTTAAGGGCTTTTTCCGTCGGTCTACGGATGTGTCGAGGGTGAGAAAGAGCGAGCGAAGGCTCTCACAATCGCGGCACTGTAGGACAGCGAAATCCGGCTAGGCGGCCCAATGAATGTCGATCGGCTGCTCGGCTTCGGCGAGCACCCGCCCGATCGGAAGCTTCGAGCTTTGCCCATCTTCGATGGCGCCCTCGAGCAGCTCGCGCTTGTCGTTGCCCGTCACCGTGATCAGCACCGTCCGCGCCGACAGGATTGCCGAGCGGGTCAGCGTTACGCGGGGCACCGGCGCTTCGGGCGGCAGCGGGTCGGGCATGACTCCGATCGCATGGCGGCCCTTGGGCGCGTTTAGCGCTTCCTCGAGATCCGGGCCCGGGAAGATCGACGCCGTATGACCGTCGCTTCCAACGCCCAGCCAGGCCAGGTCGAGCGGAAACTTGAGATCCGCAAGCTTCGCGTTGGCCGAGTTGCCGGCCAGCTTGTAATCGGAAATGTCGCTGGTGATCGGAAATACGCGGGCGCCGGCCGGAAGGAAGGCCTGCGCCAAAGCGCGGATGTTCGACTTCTCGTCGGTCAGCGGCACCAGCCGATCATCGGTCGGGATGATCGTGACCTTTTTCCAATTGAGTTTCGCCTTGGCGAGCTTGGCGTAGATCGGCAGGGGCGTCTTGCCGCCCGGAATGGCGATCAGCGCCTCTCCCCGCGCATCGAGCGCGCTTTCGATGATGAAGCCCACGTCACCGGCGACGGCGTCCGCCATCTCCTCGACGCTGTCATAGTCCCACCATTCGGCTTCGATCATCGCTCAAACCTCGTAAATCAACGAGGCGGCGTTTGCCGGTATCCGAACCAGCCTGCAACCGCCTGTCCGCGACGATTTGTCGCAGGACGGAAGCGAAAGCGGCTTCGAACCGTGCTGCAAATCCCGTTGTCGATCGTCGGATTGCCGGTGCCGCGGTCGACGTAGCATTCGATCACATAGCCTCGCGCATCGACTCGAAGCCGGGTGAAAACCTGCGCGCCCCGCGGCCATTGGTCGAGGAACTCCCGCGGGAAATCGCGTCCGCGCAATGTGCCGGTCAGAAGCTGCGGAGGAACGACGCCAATGTCGTCACCGCCGCCGCCCGTGCCGCTTCCACCGGTCCCCGAGCCGGTTCCCGTGCCGACCCCGCCCGCGCCGGTGCCGACGCCAGGCCGGTCGCCAGAGCCCTGCGTCGGGGCAGCGCCCTGTGCCGGAGTTTCCGACACATTGACCGGAAGAGGGATCGGCAATGCGATCGGCGGCTTGGGAGCGACGATAGGCGTTGCCTGGCTCTTGATGTTCTCGGGCGCTGCGGCGGCCTCCGGCTCCTTCATCTTTTTCTTTTCCACCTGCTGCTGAACCGGCGGCGGTGGTGGAGGCTCGGGCGGAGGCGGCGGAACTTCGGTGACGTCGAACACTCGCGTGATGCTCGAAGGATCGATGACGTCGATCTTGCCCGACAGGTTCAGGAACACGAACAGCAGTGCGGCATGGATTGCCGCGACTGCCACCAGGGCACCGCTCTTGTCGCGATTATTGAGGTTGGACCGGTACATTCAGCCCGGTCAACGCGGCGAAACGGCCGACGGTTTCCGATGCGCAACGATCCTCGGCGACCGCAAAAGGAACGCCGGGCGGAGGTAAGTCCACCCGGCGTCTAACAAGGCGAGATCGTCTTAACGGCTCGAGCTGGAACTCCGGCGTCCACCGCCGTGGCTGGCCTTTCCGCCCTTGCTTGCAATCTCACGCTGCTTGGCCGGGTCCATCGCCGCGAATCCTCGCTTTGCCCCGCCGCTGTTCTTGGTTGCCGCCATTACAGTCCTCCTATTCGCTACAAAATGCAGCGATGGAGCCAACCGTGCAGGGGAACGGCAGTTCAAAAGGATGACGTGGGTTATGACGATTGTGGCTGATGGGTTTTTCGACCCGTTCCGGGGCGTGATGAGGCCGGCGGGAGAGCGCGCCGGCGGGCTTTCCGAGCCGCTGCGACAAGACTCTCCCCGCTCCGCGCGGTTGAAGTCGTAGCGTCTTCGGCCACCTGGTAGATGGATCCGAAGTTCTGCTGACCAACCGTGGACTTGAAAAATTATGAGAATCTACGCTCGGCGTGGAGCCGAATGTCTTCAGTGCAGCAAGCGGCCGAGAACCTTCTCGCGGACTTCCTCTGGGGTCACGGCGAGATCACTTGCGCCCGCAGCTGCGACGAGACGGCGCTGCGCCACCTGACCCGCGCTGTCCTTCGGCCGCACTGTGTAGATGAACACCGGGATCCGCGATCCGCGTCGCCGCAAGGCTTCCGTCATCTTCAGGCCGGCAAGGCGGTCCTCGCCACGGCCGAGGTCGGAAAGGACGAGATCATAGCCGTTCATGGCCAGAAGATTCATGGCGTCGTCGGTGGACTTGGCCAGATGAACCGCGATCCGATGCCTGCGGAATTCTTCCACCTCCAGTTGGTTATTGGTCGGATGGTCATCGACCCATAGAATGGTCGCCACCGCATCCGGCGGGTCGTTCGTGATCGGCATCGTCTGGCGGATCGGCACTCCCGCTTCCGAACGAACCCAGGCGACGGCAGCCACCATCCCTATCAGTCCAACGACAACGGCGAACGTCGCCTGTCTGGTCGTGAAGCGTCGGGGTGGCGGAGCTGCCGAGACCGGCATCGACGCTTCTTCGGCCGGCGCAGGCTGCGGTGCGACTGAAAGGTCCGACTTCACGATCTCGCGAAGGGTATAGCCGAATCCATAGGCCGCGACGATCTCCAGCCCGGAACCGCCGATCGCCTGGCGAAGCTTGCTGACCGCCTTCGCGAGCGAATTTTCGTGAACCAGCTGGCCGGGCCATCCGGAGCGCAGCAGCTCGTCCTTGGCGATGCCCTCGCCGAAGTTTTCGACGAGTGCCGCAAAGACATTGGCCGATCGCTGATCGAGGACAGTCGTGCGGCCATTGACGACGATCGACCGGGACTGCGGAATGAACTCGAGATCCCGAAGTCGGACAGTCATGCTTTTGGCTGGCTCGGTCATCCCGCCTTTTTGTCACGCGTTCAAGCAGATACAACGAGGAATTAAGGTCGGGTTGGCCTTGTTCGGAATTATGATCGTCCGTTGTCGCGGCCCATCGCGTGGGCGCATGACCATGGCGGAGAGGGTGGGATTCGAACCCACGGTACGGT
>JAEVYW010000316.1 GCA_023392555.1 Pseudomonadota bacterium
GCTTCGGGCAAGGTCCATTATCGCCGGCATATCGACGGGCCAGCCAGCGAGGTGGACCGGGATGATCGCGCGGGTTCGCTCGGTCATCACGCGTCCGATGGTCTCAGCGGTGATATTTCCGCTGTTGCGATCGACGTCCGCAAAAATCGGCGTCGCTCCGGCCAGCATCACGCAGAATGCGGAGGCTGCGAAGGAGCGGGGGGTAACGATGACCTCGTCACCGAGCCCGATCTCGAATGCCAACAGGGCAAGGTCCAGCGCGAGAGAGCCGTTCGCGAGCGCCATCCCATGACCTCCGCCGAAGCGAGCGGTGCATGCCTGTTCGAACCTGCCGACTTCAGGCCCGGTCCATTGATTCACCTTTCCGGATCGCAGGACGGCCGCGACTGCAGCGATCTCGTCCTCCGCGTAGGTCGGCCACTTTTCCGCGTCGGTCGGCTTCATTCGGGCGTGCTCATCCTCGCGGGACCCAAGGCTGCGGGAGTGGGAGGACCGAACGATGCGGCTTGCGGATGCAAGGCACGGCGCTGGGCCCACTGCTGCGCGCGATGAAAAGCCCATTGCGAGACGAAGAAAGCGAAGAAGGCGGGATAGGCCATCGACTTTTGCCGGGACCCGATGCCGCCATTGAATGCGACGAGCGTCAGCAGAAGGACGATCGCGACCGCGAAGATCAGCGAGAAGCGCAGGAAGAACACGCGGCGGGCAAGCCACCCCAATTCCTTCCAGTTCCTGAGCATGAACCCGAACAGGAACAAGGTGAACAGATTCTCCACGGACGCGATCAAAGCGAACACGCCGTTTGCATCGATGAACAATGGCCGGAACAGAAGGCTAAACAGGCGCACTCCGTAGGACGCGTCGCGGATCATTGTCCCGCCCGTTTGCGTCTGGGCCTTCTGCTGTTGGGTGGCGAAGAAGTCGCTGATCGAGTTGGCGTCCGTGACATCGACGCTGAAAGTCGTCTTGACCGTCAGTGCGATGTACGAGGCGCCGACAATTGCGACGACCAGCAAAGCGGCTTTGGCCAGAGTGTTGAAGCGATTGTCGAAAAATGCCGCAGCCGCCATCGAGATGGTGGCGACCAGCGCGATGTGAGGCCTCATCAGCATCATCAATCCCACGGCAATCATGAAAGGGAAGAGCCGGGTCCGAAGCTTGATAGCCGCCCAGACGGCAAGGCTGACGGCGAAGAAGATTGGCGCGTCCTTGCCCAATGCGCTGGTCCAGAAATGGAGCCCGGGGAAGAGCAGGAGGACGTAGCTTATCTGGCTCGGCCGTTGGCCCAGATGATCGTGGATTTCTTGGAAAGTCCTGAAAACCAGCAGGATGCCCCAGATTCCGAACACCTGGAAGAGCAGGAAATAATCCAAGTACGAGCCTCCGAAGACGGTCTTCAGCGCCTGGACGAATTTGATGAGGAAGATGGTCCCGAACTGGAAGTCATGATTCCGCATCATGTAGGCGTCGTAATAATAGAGGAACGCGTCCGACGGGTTCGACTGCGCGTAGATGTAGTAAGCGATGCTGGCGCCGATATGCAGCAGGATGAGGACGATCGCGAAAATGGCGCGTCCCTGCGAAGGCCTTGCCGAGGCGAAAAACAGCCCGGCAAAGCTCAGCAGTATCCCGATCACGCCGAGGATGGTCATCAGCGTCCGTGACTAGGCCGCCGCGGTGACATAGCCAACAGCCTTATGTAAGACCGCGCCATGTTCGCGATTTTCGGTACCGGCGGTATGGGCAGGGAACTCGTCGGACCGGCCAAGGCCATGCTGGGACCACGCGCGAGCGAGCTCCGATTTGTCGTGGATGAACCGCAGGGCCCGGTGATGGGCATCGACGTCGTTTCACCGGACGCGCTCAGCGACGCGGACGAGGTCGTCGTTGCAATCGGGGACTCCGCTGCGCGAAAACGCATTGCCGAGCGTCTGCGCGCCAGGGCCGGCACATTGATTGCGCCTCATTGCCTGATCGGGCCGGACGTCGAGATCGGGGAAGGCTCCGTCCTGTGCGATTTCTCGATCATCACAGCGTCGGTTCGCATCGGGCGTCACTTCCAGTGCAACATCCATTCCTATGTCACGCACGACTGTGTCATCGGCGATTACGTGACCTTCGCCCCACGGGTCGGCTGCAACGGTAATGTCCACATCGGTGACGGCGCCTACATCGGCGCCGGAGCGGTGCTGAAGCAGGGGACTCCAGCCAAGCCGCTCGTCATCGGGCGTGGTGCGGTCGTCGGCCTGGGTGCGGTCGTCACAAAGGACGTCCCCGACGGTGCCGTCGTCGTCGGCAACCCCGCCCGGCCGCTTCAGAAGAGGTGACCGCGACCGCCGAAACTGCGGAGATTGCGACTGTGCGTGCGACGGTCGGAACGGGTCTTCGAACGATTTACGGCTTCATGTCGCCGAGACGGCGCAGGCAATTCGCCACGTTCGTGGCGCTCACGATCGTCGGCGCGCTCGCCGAGATCCTGACCATCGCGAGCGTTCTTCCGTTCGTCGCGCTTCTTACCGGTCAAAGCTTGCCGGTGTCGCTGCCGCTGCTTGGCGAGCGCCTGACCGCTCTGGGCGATCCCAGAGACCGCATGCTCCTGGCCGTGATTCTGTTCATGGCGTTCGCGGTGCTCGCGGGCGCGCTGCGCCTGCTGATCGCCTGGTACACGCAGCGGTTCGTGTTCCGGCTGGGCCACGACCTCGCTGTCGAGGTTCAGCGAAGGATATTACTTCAGCCGTACAGCTATCACATCGAACGCAACAGCAGCCAGGTGATCGCCGCCACGGAGAAGGTAGACTTCCTCGTGATCGGCATCCTTCTTCAGCTCACCTATGCAGTGACCTGCCTGCTGGTCGGGCTTTTCATTGTCGCGATGCTGATGCGCATCGACGTTCTCACCGCTTTGGTTTCGGCCCTGGCATTCGGCGGCCTCTACCTCATGGTTTCGTGGCTGACCGCGCGCCGGCTCGAACGGAATTCCGATGTCGCTGCAGTGGCTCAGGACGAGCGGTTCAAGGTCGTTCAGGAGAGCCTGGGCGGTATTCGCGACGTCATCATCGACGGGTCGCAGTCTGTTTTCGTACGCGCCTTCAGCCTCATGGACCGCCGGTACAATGAGGCTCGCGCAAGCACGCTGTTCATCGGCTCGGCCCCTCGAGCAATCATCGAAGCCGGCGCAATGATCATCGTTGCGGGCATCGCGCTGCTCCTGTGGGCGCGTGAAGGTAGCCTGCTGCCGGCATTACCGGTCCTCGGCGCCCTCGCCCTGGGCTCATTTCGGCTGCTCCCGGTCTTGCAGCAGCTTTTCTACAGCTGGACGATGATCGCCGGAAACCGCGCGACCGCCGACCAGGTGCTCGAATTTCTCAGCCTTCCGGTCGATCCTGCGGCCGACGCCGAAGCGATTGAACCGTTGCCATTTGAAAGCGAGATCCGCTTCGACGATGTTCGCTTCGCCTATCGCGGAACGAAGCGTCCCATATTCGACGGGATCAGCGCTACAATTCCGGTCGGGAGCCATGTCGCGCTGGTCGGCAAGACGGGAGCGGGGAAGACCACCTTCGCGGATCTGCTGATGGGGCTCTTGCGGCCTGACGAGGGTCGGATCCTCATCGACGGACATGTGCTGGAGCCCCAGAGCGAGCGACGTTGGTGGCGGAGCGTCGCCCACGTGCCCCAGTCGGTCTTCCTTGCTGACACGACGATCGCCCGAAACATCGCCTTCACGAGCGCTGACGAAAACATCGATGCCGATCGCGTCCGAGAGGTCGCGCGGATCGCACAACTTGAGGATTTCGTCGCTGCTCTGCCGAATGGCTTCGACACACGGGTCGGGGAGCGGGGCATTCGCCTGTCGGGCGGTCAGCGCCAACGCATTGGAATTGCCCGAGCCCTGTACAAAGGCGCGCCTGTCCTCATCCTCGACGAGGCTACGAACGCGTTAGACGCACAGACCGAAGCCGCGGTCATGGCCGCGTTGCTGGACGACAGCCAGTTTCGCCGGACGATCATCGTGATCAGTCATCGGTCAAGCGCGATTGCGATGTGCGACGGGGTTCTGAAGATCGAAGCGGCGAAATCGTTGAGAGTGTCAGCCCTGACCTGACGGTAAGGGGCGTTCCGGCCTGACACTTCCCGGCGGCTGCAGGGCAGCCGTCGAAGCGAACGGCCGTGGCATCGCCCAATCGATCGCGTCTGTCGGCGCAATGCCCGCCGATGCGTTTCTCAAAGACGAGAGGCCTCGCATGAATGCGCGAAGGGTTGAGGGGCTCAGCCGCGCCCAAAGCGTCCAGATCAGTGCGCTTGCGCTGCGGAAGTTTAGACGTAGATCTCCGCGTTTCAGGAGCCGATCGAAGTAACGCGGCCGCTCGCCCGCCCACAGCTCCAGCGAGCCGAGCGATACGAACACGCGAGGATCGACGGCGTCTGAACGCGGTCCCTGCGCCAGCACGTCCTCGTAACCGTTGCCGTGCGCAAGAGCATCGATGCACCGGTACATCAGATCGACGGACTGCTCGACATAGGCCGCCTTCGACACCAGGCGAGTACTGACCTGCGACTGGCGGTGCCTGTACAACGTCTGCGGCATCGTCACGACGCGGGTATGGGCCGACATTCGCAGGAACATGTCCTGATCTTCCCAATAGACGCACTGCTCGCGATATCCCCCGGCGAGCTCGAACAGTTCGCGCCGGCACATGATCGAACCGTGCGGGAATGGCGCAAACCATGATCGCCTGGTCAATCGCCAGAGGTCCCGAGCACGAACCGCATGGCCATCCTTGTCGATGACGTCGCACAAGGTCCCCACTAGGCCGACCTCCGGTCGCCGGTTCAGAAGCTCGACCTGCTGCTGAAGGCGCTCGGGATAGCAGACGTCATCGGCGTCCATCCGCGCGATCAGGGACCCGCGGGCGTTCTGGACAACGAGGTTTGAGCTTTCAGCGGGCCCGGAATTCCGCTCCTGGCGGTGCAGGCGTATCCGACTGTCCCTAGTAGTCCAGTCATGCAGCTTCTCTGCCGACCCGTCCGTGGATCCGTCGTCTAGGATTACGAATTCGAACTCGCGGAAGGTCTGGTTGAGAATACTTCCGATCGCATCGTCCAGATAGGGCGCCGCGTTGTGCACCGGCATTACGACGCTGAGCAGCTTCGATCTCCGCGGGACAAGCGCCCTAAAGGCATTGCGAAAGCACAAAAGCGCGCGAGCGGGCAAGCTGCAACGGCTGTCTTTCGGCTAAAAACGCTTTACCGTGCTTTGGTTTTCGTGAGTTCAAGACACGGGGTTAAGTCACCGCTTGGTCGCCAATTGCGTAACATTGTGGGTTGGTGACGCGCTCGGCCCGATCGAGCGGGCGTGCCTCAAGTCGATAGTGCGCACCGGCCACCGGCTTGCACTCTACGCCTATGACGAGCCGGCTGGCGTGCCCGATGGCGTGGAAGTTCGCGATGCTTCCACGATCCTGTCTCGCGATGCCCTGCGGGACGGCGCGGGTGGGCTCGTGGGCCTGTTTTCCGACTGGTTTCGCTACGAATTGCTCATCCGGAACCTCGGCACCTGGATCGACACCGACGTCTACGTTCTCGGACAGATCGACGGCGACAAGGCCTATCTGTTCGGTGAGCAGGGGCCGGGCACGATCAACGGCGCGGTCCTGCGGTTGCCCGCCGACAGCCCACTACTGCCCCGGCTGCTGCAACCGTTTCACGAGATGACCACGCCATCCTGGGTGGGATGGCGATTCTACATCCCGGCGCGTTTCCGTGAATTCGTGAAGGGACGAGCGGAACTCGCGCGGCTGCCGTGGGGATCGATCGGCCCTCATGCGTTGACCGCTTTGGCCAAGGAGCATGGGGTGTACGGCTTCGCCGAGCCCGTAGAGAGGTTCTACCCGGTGCCCTGGCAGAAGGCGGACTGGATCGTTGATCCAGCAGCGCCAATTGAAAGCGTCGTCCGGCCGGAAACGGCCGCGGTGCATCTCTGGAACGAGCGCATCAAGTCGTTCAAGAACGACCCTGCGCCCCAGGGAAGTTTCCTTCATAGGCTGCGGCGCGAAGGGACAAAGGATTGAACGCAAGGCCGCTGATATCGGCAATCATCCCCGCCTGGAACGCCGAAGCGACCCTTCAGGAGACGCTGGCGAGCGTCGGGGCGCAGACTTACGACAATCTCGAGATTCTCATCGTCGATGATGGATCTACGGACCGAACGTCTGAGATCGCGGAAACCTATTCTGCCACCGATCCCCGAGCGAGGCTTCTCAGAAAGGCCAACGAAGGAGTGGCCTCGGCGCGGAATGCGGCGATCGAGGTGGCTCGCGGCGAATGGATCGCTCCAGTGGACGCTGACGATCTGTGGCATCCGACGAAGATCGAAAAACAAATCGCGGTCGCGTTGGAACAGCCGGAGCGGCCGGGCTTCGTTTACTGCTGGTACCAGTATATCGACGTGTCTGGCCACGTACTCGCTTCAGGGCCACAGCGGAGGTTCACCGGACGGGCCCTGAGGCAGTTCGCGTTTCAAAACCCGGTTCAGAACGGCAGTGCGCTCCTCATTCGGCGCGAGGCCGCCAGGGCCGTGGGCGGTTATGATCCCGGACTCAGGGCCGCCGGCGCGGAGGGCTGCGAAGACGTCCAGATCCAGTTCCAGCTGGCCCGGCGCTGGCCCGTTGCGGTCGTCCCCGAGTTCCTCGTCGGGTACCGCAAATATCCAGGCAGCATGTCGAGCAACATGCGTCAGATCGTACGGTCGTGGAACTTGGTCTATGACCAACTGGTCGTGGACAATCCGACCATGCCCAGGCGGGTCGTTCGCTGGAACGCATCCTTCTTCAACATCCTTCTGGCCGAGGATGCGGCAATCCGAGGAAAATTCGGTTCGGCACTGATGCATCTCGCCAAGGGCTTGGTGCTCGATCCCCCACGGTGGAGCGCATACATCTTCTACCGCCTGTGCCGGACAGCCAGGCGCCTCGCGTTCGGTCGTCGCCCGCGCCGCGAGCCAATTCACTTTTACGATGCCGATCCGACCGTGGCGATATCGGGGGACCCCGACGCGCTTCCGCGGCTGGCGGCGCTCTACGACATTATCGATCGATCGCGCCTGCGTTCGCTCGAACAGACGGGCTGACTGGTCATTCCTCCGTCTTCAGAGCCGTCGGTCGCAATCGTCATCCCTTGCTATCGCCATGCCGATTATCTTTCGGCGGCGATCGAAAGCGCATTGGGTCAGTCGGAAAGCCCGTCAGAAGTCATCGTAGTCGACGATGCGTCAGACGACGACACTGCCCACGTGGCGCGCGCGTACGGCCAAGTCTTCTACGTCCGTCGCGAGCTCAACGGCGGCTTGGCCGCGGCGCGAAACACCGGGTTGGCCGCGGCGTCTGCGGACAGGGTCATCTTTCTCGATGCCGACGATCTTCTGCTGACCGACGCGGTCAAGCTCGGGCGGGCCTGTTTCGCCCAGAACCCCGATGCCGGCTTCGTTTATGGCGCTTTCGACCACGTCGAAGGTGCGCTGCGGACCGGGCGCTTCACCCCGGTCGCAACCCATAGCGACCTGATCCGCTGTAATTGGGTCGCGTCGATCGCCTCTGCGATGTTCGATCGCGACAAGGTGGTGCGGCTGGGCGGGTTCGATCAGACGCTTGGCATGTGCGAAGATTGGGACCTGTTCCTGCGCCTGGCGCGAAAGCATCCGTTCGCCAGCCATCCGGGCAAAGTCGCGCTTTACGTTCGCCACGCGACCAACATGTCTCATGACCTTTCGCGGCTGAAGTATTGGATCGAGGTTGTCCGGGACAAGGAGCGCGAACGTGGACTTGATGCGCAGCAGCAGGCGGCGTGGGAGGAGGGGCGCGACGTCTGGGCGTCCTTCTATCCCGAGCGCTCGCTCACCGGCCGCTTCAGGGCCTCACTCAAGCGCCTTGGCCGGTCCGCGCGACAGCCCTGGCGGCGACGATAACCGGGTAGGCCGGGTCGAACCGATCGAGCTTTTGCGTGCCTGTTTCCACAACCGCAGCGCCGTGAAGAAAGGCGGTAGCCGCGAACAAATTGCCGAAGGCTTCTATCGAAACGTCGTCGCAAAGTGGCTCCAGCAGCCGCTTCAATGAGTGCTGGGTCAACGACCAGTGCCATTCGTTCTTGTCGAGGGGCGTGATCCCCGGAACCGTCGCCAGCAGCACGCCTCCAGGCTTCAGCGCCTGAACAACGTGTGCACCGGCGGCTTCGATGTCGAAAATGAACTGCAAGGTCTGCGTGAGGATGATGCAGTCGAAGCGCGCTGCGGGAAGCACTTCGCCTTGCGCCAGATCGCCGACGAGCGTGGCTCGAGCATTGCTTGCGTCGAGGCTCAATATGTCCTGCGAAACGATCTCCGCGCCATAGCGCCGCGAATAGCCGTCATCGGCGACTTCCAAGACGTGCCCGCGAATGTCGGCACGATGAGCGGCGAGGAAGGCTTCGATATAGTGTCGGTCGATTGGCTTCCCACGATCGAAGCCGAAATTGTTGCTGAGCGGACTGGCGGATCCCGCACGGCCAAAAGCCATTGCCGCACGTCCAAGTAACCGGCGAAGAGACCGCGCGAAGGGCATCACGAAGCGCCCAGCAGCGAGGCAAGGCCTGCCGCATCGCAGTTCGGAACCGCAAGCCGAGGCATCCCGAACGGATCGGTCCGCGATGTGATGAAGGCCGCCTCCGTCGTGCAAGCACAGTCGAACCCAGCCTCGCGGACAAGGTTGACGCTCTCCTGGTCATTGTCGCCGAACGGGAAGGCGAAGGTCGTCGGTCGTGTGCCCGAAACCGCCTCGCAGCGATCGACGCTCTCGCTAATTTCCCGCCTCTTTTCGTTGGGCGAGAGACGCGGAAGCGAGGGATGGGTCAATGCGTGCGACCCTACCTCAAGCAAGTCGGTTCTTTGGCGCAGCCCGTCCGCCGTGAGCAGTCCAGGCGATTGTCCGCGCCCGTCAACCGCCGCTTGCTCACGAAGATCGGCCATCGCGTCATCAATCGCTGCCGGCGCTCGCGGTTTGAGCCGTTCCCAGATCGAATGGAACGCTTGCTGGCGAGGCATTCGGGGAGGGTCTCCAGGCGCCCACTGCTCATCGGCGGCGTCTCGGTCGCCCAGCATTACCGTGCCCTCGAACTCCAACGAGGGATGAGGCGTCCCAAGAACGATCTCCTTCAACTCGTCCCACCAAAATGCTCCGCCCCGCGCGACAAGGTCCGCCGGGATAAAGACCGTTGCCGAGGCTCGAGCATCTTCGAGCACGGGAAGCGCTTCCTCGATCACCGAGGCGTATCCATCGTCGAAGGTAATTGCGACGGCGTCCTCGGGCAGGCTGCGGCCGCGATGCAGCTTGGCGAACTCGCTCAGGCTCAGGATCGTCCGATTGCCAGCGAGCCATCGGACCTGCTCCTCGAAATTCTGCGGAGAAACCGCGAGCCCCCAAGGGTCGAAGCTCTCATCGGCGATCCGGTGATACATCAGGATAGCCGGGCCGCTTTTAGCGACAGGGTGCGCCAATAGCCGGCCCGCCACTCGTCTCAATGTTCCGCGAATGGATGTCACCAATCCAAGCTCCGGCTATGCGTCCAGCATGGCTTATCCAGATTTTCGCAACATCGTCATCCTCACCGGTGCCGGCGTCTCCGCGGAAAGCGGCGTCGCCACCTTCCGAGGACCGGACGGCCTGTGGGAAGGGCACCGCGTCGAGGACGTTGCAACACCGGAAGCTTTCCGCCGTGATCCTGCGCTCGTTCACGCTTTCTACGACGCGCGGCGGGCAAAGCTCGGAACCGTCGAGCCGAACGCCGCGCACAAGGCGCTGGCGAGGCTCGACACCGAATGGCCGGGCGATTTGCTGCTGGTCACGCAGAACGTCGACGACCTTCACGAGCGCGCCGGGTCGAAACGTCTCCTTCACATGCACGGCGAGTTGAAAAGCGGCTGGTGCCTCGGCTGCGACGAGCGCTTCGACTGGGGCGGTCCGATGGGAGAGGGTGCCGTTTGTCCGGTCTGCGCGGAGACCGGAGCGGTCCGTCCCGACATCGTCTGGTTCGGCGAGAT
>JAEVYW010000012.1 GCA_023392555.1 Pseudomonadota bacterium
CTCCAAGCCCGAGGCTCTTCCATGTATCACCACGTCAAGAAGCTGATGTTCACCGTCCGCGTCGATGAGCCGGACCCGCGTTTTGGCAATATGCTTCTTGAACAGTTTGGCGGCGCCAACGGCGAACTTGCGGCCGCCATGCAGTATTCGATCCAGGGGCTCAATTGCGAGGACCCCGATCGCAAGGACCTTCTGATGGATATCGGCACCGAAGAGCTGAGCCATCTGGAGGTCGTCGGTACGCTGGCGCGCATGCATCTCAAGCCCGCGAAGTTCGACCGCCAGGCGGCCGAGGCGGATCCGCTGATCGCGATCGCGGGCGGGGGCGGCGTGAACCTCTTCAACTCGCAAGGCAACGCCTGGACCGCCGACTACCTCAAGATCACCGGCGAACTCGATGTGGACCTGCGCAGCAATATCGCCGCCGAAGCGCGGGCCAAGATCGTCTACGAGCGCCTGATTAATTTTACCGATGACGCCGGCACCAAGGACGCCTTGCAGTTCCTTATGACTCGCGAAATCACCCATATGAAGGCATTCTCGCTCGCCCTCGAGAGCATGAGCAAGCCGGCCTTCAGCATTGGCCGCATCGCGCCCACACCGGGTCTCGTCGACCAGTTCTTCAACGACTCCACGGGCACTGGCGATCATGGTGAGATCGACACACGCGGGCCCTGGAACGAGGGCGGCGAATGGGTCTTTACGGAATCGCCGGCCATTCAGGCCGGGGAACCAGGACCCGCGTCGGCTATCGTCACCGAAAGTTCACCGCCGGTCGACGAGGCCGGCCTTGGCGACCTGCTGATCGACGAGCTCCGCGACATCCTTCACGCCGAGAAGCAGTTGACGAAGGCGCTTCCCAAGATGGCGGAAGCGGCGCGGTTCGACCAGTTGCGCGAGCTGTTCGAGCTGCATCTCAGCGAGACCGAAACCCAGATCGAGCGCATCAATGAATGCTTTGAGTTGCTCGGCAAGTCCGCGCGCGCCAAGCCCTGCAAGGGCATGATGGGTCTTGTCGAAGAAGGTCAGGAAGTCATGACCGAGGGCGAGGAGAAGGAAGACGCCGCGGCGGACCTCGCCCTGATCGGCGCGGCGCAGCGGGTCGAGCATTATGAGATTGCCGGCTACACGACAGCGCGCAACCTCGCCCAGCAGCTACGCCATAGCGCCGTCGTCAGCCTCCTATCGAAGTCACTGGCAGAGGAGGAAAACGCTGACCAATTGCTCAACCAGGTCGCGCGGTCCCTGATGTCCGTCGCCAAGATGCCGACCGCCGTCGAACAGACCGAACAGTAGGCTGATGAGGGCGGTCCCGGGCAATGCCACGGTAACTGCGTGCGCCAGCCGCCGTGCCTTGCTGTAGTCGGAGGCGTTGCCGATGTCGTCCATCGACCCTCAGCTTGACGAGCAGGACATCTATCTCGTTGAAGACGATCGTGGCGCCTCGGGCCCTATCTGGTGCGAGGCGCCCGTCCTTGGCAACGACTTCGAAGCCGTTGTGATGGATCTGCTGGAGGGAAACTATCAATGCCCGCGCCGGGTCGCGGTCTTCAATATCGCTCAAGGCTGGGTGCGCGATGCGTCGGCCGAGGTGGTTCACGAATTGCGGCGGCGCTGCGATCTCCAGCTCCGCGATATACCGGAGGCCCTGCATGCCTTTACCGACCGCTATGAAGGACGCTTCGCGGACGTGCAATTGCCGTTGCCAATACCAATAGGCATCTAGGCCTTCCACACACGCCATGACACATCCTGTCACCCCCGCCACCTTTCTAGGCCTTCCTGCGGCGGCGCCCGACATATTCTCAAGCGCGGATGTCGTGATCTTTGGTGCGCCGGACGCGACGCCGCATGTTCCGGGCGCCACCAGCCATGCCGCACGCGCTCCTTCGGCTCTACGGGAAAGTACCCAGCAAATTGCGCGTGATCCCTTGCGGTGGGATTTCGATCAGGGCGGCCCTTTGATCCCGAAAGGACTGCGGGCGGTTGATCTTGGCGACCTTCCAACCGATCCGGCAACACCGCAGGAGAACCGCTCGCTGATCACATCCACAACCGTGAGCATTTTGAAGGCGGGCGCCGTGCCCCTGCTGCTCGGCGGGGATGACTCGGTTCCCATTCCATTCTTCGCGGGGTTCGAGCCATTTGGCCCCGTCACCATCCTGCAAATCGATGCGCATCTCGACTGGCGTGACGAGCGGGATGGCCTCAAGCATACGTTCTCCAGTACCATGCGCCGCGCCAGCGAAATGCCATGGGTGGAGCGGATCATTCAGGTTGGACAGCGCGGCATCGGTGGTTCGCGGGAACGGGATCTTGCCGACGCCCGAGCTTGGGACGCGACACTTTTCAGTGCGGCGACCGTGCGCCGACACGGCGTGCAGCCGGTCATCGACCACATCTCGCCGGGCAGCCACTGCATCGTCACCCTTGATTGCGACGGGCTTGACCCGGCTGTCATTCCAGCAGTGCTGGTCCCACAGCCGGGCGGTCTCGGCTATCTCGATATCGTCGAGCTGTTGCATGGCGTCACGCAGCGGGCGCGGATCGTTGGTTTTGATCTCGTGGAACTGGTGCCGGATGCGGATGTACGAGGCCTGGGCGTTCTCGCTGCCTCGCGCATTCTCTGCGTTGCCCTCGGATGCATGGCGCGACAGCGATCCGCTATGAGGACAACGGATCAATGACAGCTTGAGGCGCTCTCAGGATTTTGCGGTGCCCGGCTCCGCCTGTTTGCGATGCTGCTTGGCGAGCATTTCGGCTGGCATCACATTGGCGACTGCGGACTGAATTTTGTTCTTGAGACCTGTCACAACGTCGCCTTCGCCCGCCATCATCGCCTCGAAACCCTTGCGGGCGACCATCGCGGCATCGTCCTTGTCCTCGGAACCGACCTTGGTGTCGAGCATATCTGCACGTGCGAAGAACTCGGTCTCGGTGGCGCCCGGCATCAGGCAGGTGACAGTCACCTTCGTATCGCGCAGTTCCTCGCGTAGCGCAAACGAGAGGGAGTTCAGGTACGACTTCGAGGCATTGTACACGGCCTGAAAGCTGCCGGGGGTAAAGCCGGCGATCGACCCGGTAATAAGGATCCGTCCCTCATTGCGCCGGCGCATGTCCTGGCCCACGCGATGGAGCAGATAGGTCGTGCCCATGACGTTGGTGTCGATCACCTGCCGAATACGCGCCCACTCCTGATCCAGGAAGGCATGGCCCAGACCGCGGCCGGCATTGGCCATCAGCACGTCGACCTTGCGGCCTTGTGCAACCTCGTAGAG
>JAEVYW010000027.1 GCA_023392555.1 Pseudomonadota bacterium
CGCGGATCGGATCGTTGATGCCGCCGCGATACCAGAACGGATCATTCCAGCCGTAGTAGAAGGGCGAACGGTAGCCGTAATAGCCATAACGCGAATAATACGGCCGGCCGTAGAAGCCGCGATTGTAATAGAAGGGATCGTTGTACGCGAACGGATCGACGTCGATCTCCTGCGTGCCCTGGGCGACGTTGTAGCTGACCCGGACGAGCATGTCGGCGGTAGCCGTGCTTGCAGCCGGGCGATAACCGCGAGCCGCCATCTGCTGGGTCACGAGCGAGGCGAAGCGGTTGAACTCCAGCCCCGGCTGAACGCCAGCGCCAGGGACGACGTAGAAGCTCTGGCCCTGCGGGATCGGCATTGCCGAATAGCGGGTGACTTTGGCGGGGAGGCCGGTCGCGCAGCCGGACAGGCCAAGAGCCGCCACGCCAACAAGGGCCGCGGCGGCGAGTTTACGGATACGCATGATTCACCTCGACTCAGGAATCGTGTTGATTGCCCGAGCTTTATACCACGAGCCGCCCTGAATGAGCGATGAAGCGTTTTGCTGTTAGCTGCGCAGACCGACGGCGCGATAGGCGCTGGCCAGGATCGGAGCGCCGACTTCAGCCGCCTTCGACGAGCCCTCGCCGAGCAAACGGTCGAGCTCGTGCGGATCGGTCCGCAATTGCTCGAGCCGCAGTCGCAACGGTGACAGGAGCGCCACGAGGGCGTCGGCCAGCGCCGGCTTGAACGCTCCAAAGCCCTGGCCCGCGAACCGCGCGAGAACCTGCTCAACCGACTCGTTGGTCACTGCGCCATAGATGCCGACCAGGTTTTTCGCTTCCGGGCGGCCCTCGAGCCCTGCGGGGTCTTCCGGCAGGGGTTCGGGATCGGTCTTCGCCTTGCGGATCTTCTGAGCGATCGCGTCGTCGCTGTCGGTCAGGTTGATCCGGCTCATGTCAGACGGGTCGGACTTGGACATCTTTGCCGTGCCGTCGCGAAGGCTCATGACGCGCGCCGCGGTACCGGTACCGACGAACGGCTCCGGCGGAACGAACAGCTCGACGTCGTAATCGGTGTTGAACTTGATCGCGATGTCGCGCGCGAGCTCGAGGTGCTGCTTCTGATCCTCACCCACTGGCACGTGGGTCGCATTGTAGAGGAGGACGTCCGCAGCCTGCAGGACCGGGTAGGTGTAAAGCCCGACGCTCGCACCTTCACGCGATTTGCCCGACTTCTCCTTGAACTGCGTCATGCGGTTCAGCCAGCCGACACGCGCGGTGCACTGGAGGATCCAGGCCATCTCCGCATGCGCCGGAATCGCGCTTTGCTGAAACAGAAGCGATTTCGCCGGGTCGATACCGCTGGCGATCAGGGCCGCGGCCATTTCGCGAATGTTCGACCGGAGCTCGTCAGGCGGAACGTCGATCGTGATCGCGTGGAGGTCAGCGAGGAAGAACAGGCACTCGGCCTCGTCCTGCATCCGCACCCAGCGCAGGATCGCGCCGAGCAGGTTTCCAAGGTGAAGACCGCCTGTCGGCTGGATGCCGCTGACGACGCGCATCGCAGGGTCATGCGGCATCGGTATACGGCCTCCTGCGCCGGAACAGGGACTTCAGCTCTTCCCTGTCGGTGCCGCCAAGGATCCAGACGAGGGGGAAATAAACCGCCATTCCGCCGCCGACGAGTGCGAGGACGCCGACCAGCCGATGTCCGGTCGACCCGGTGAACCAGCCCGGAAGCGCCAGCTGGATGCCGTAGAGCACTGCGGCCATGGCGGCGGCGGCGATTAGCTGTCGCGCCACGCGCGAGGCGAGCCAGCCCTCGATCCGGAAGAAGCCGCGCTTCCGTAGGATGACGTAGAGCATCAGGCAGTTGAGCCAGGAGCTGATGGCAACGGCCGCCGCCAGTCCGCCGAGCCCGAACGGCGGGATCAGCACGAAGTTGAGGATGACGTTCGCGAGCAGCACGAACATCGCAATCTTGACCGGCGTGGCCGTGTCGCGGCGTGCGTAGAACCCCGGCGTCAGCACCTTCACGAGCACGTAGGCCGGAAGGCCGAGGGCGATCAGCGAGAGGCACAACGCAGTCATGCGCGCGTCCTCGCCGTTGAAGCGTCCTGATTCGAAGATGGCCGAGATCAGCGGGCCAGCGCTGACCGACAAAGCGATGGCGGCCGGAAGGCAGAGCAGCATCGCCAGCTCGGCGGCTTGCCCTTGCACGCGAGCGGCATTCTCCGGCTCGTTCTTGTCGACGAAGCGGCTGACCGTCGGAAGGATCGCCGTGCCCAGCGCCGCGCCGATGACGCCAAGCGGAAGCTGGTTGAGGCGGTCTGCATAGTTGAAGTGGCTGACGGCGCCCGTCCCGATCCGCGCCAGGAAGATCGTGTCGATGAGAATGCTCATCTGATAGACGCCCGCCCCGATCGTCGCCGGGATGACCACGCGGACGAACTGCCGGACGCCCGGCGTCAGCTTCGGCTTGCGCACCTTGAGGACGACTCCCGCGCGCTTCGCTGCGTAGATCAGCAGGCAAAGCTGCAGCACGCCACCGAGAGTCACCGCACCCGCCAGAGCCGTCGCCGTCACGGAACCGCCCTCGCGGAAGGCGACGAGGCCGATGAGCATCGCAACATTCAGAAGGGCAGGGGCGAACGCCGCCGCGGTGAATCGCGCCAGGCTATTCAGGATGCCGGAGAACAAGGAGACGAGGCTGATCAGCAGCAGATAAGGAAAGGTGATCTGCGTCAGGAAGCTCGCAAACGCGAGTTGCTCGCCCTTCCAGCCAGTCACCAGGCCGACGAAGATCGGCATGATGATTTCGAACAGAAGCGTGAAGATCACCAAGGTCGGCAGAAACACTGCAAGCACTTCTTCGGAGAAGTGCTTGGCTTCCGCCTCGCCGCCTGACTGCAGGCGCTGGCTGTAAAGCGGCACGAAGCCTGCCGAGAACGCGCCCTCGCCGAACAGGCGGCGGAAGGTGTTCGGCAGCCGGAAGGCCACCAGGAAAGCGTCGGTGTAGAAGCCGGCGCCGAGCACCCGCGCCATCACCATTTCGCGTGCGAAGCCCGCGACGCGGCTGACGAGGGTCAGGCCCCCGATCGTGCCCGTGGCTTTGACGAGGTTCATGCCCGACCCCGGTCTATGGACGGCGCGTTACGACTGCAGGGTGCCGACCGGCGCAGACGGCGGAGTCTCGCCACCGTCGCCGCTGTTGGTTTCGCCGCCGCCGTTCGGCTGGCCCTGCTGGACCTGAGCCAGATAGGCTGCGCCGAAATCGACTCCGTCGAGGAGCAGCGGCGGGAAGCCGGTGTTCTGCGTCATCTCGGCAATGATCTGGCGAGCGAACGGGAAAAGCAGGCGCGGCGCCTCGATGAAAAGGAACGGCCCGAGCGCGTCCTCCGGAATGTTGCGGACGCCGAACAGTCCGGCGTAGCTGAGGTCGATCATGAACTGGACGCCGCTGTCGGAGCGCGTCGAGACCTCGATCTTGATCACCACCTCATGCACATCTTCCGACGCGGTGTTCGTCATCAGGTTGAACTGGACGTCAACGCGCGGCTGTTCCTGCCACTGGAAGACCTGAGGCGCGTTGGGGACTTCGACCGACAGGTCCTTCACATATTGGGCAAGCGTCGCAATTTGCGGGGCATTCGCGTCGCCGGCGCCGTTTTCGAGGTTGATAGAATCCTGATCGGCCAT
Source organism: Pseudomonadota bacterium (assembly GCA_023392555.1). GTDB lineage: Bacteria > Pseudomonadota > Alphaproteobacteria > Sphingomonadales > Sphingomonadaceae > Sphingomicrobium. The sequence continues at coordinate 3,681 of JAEVYW010000027.1, forward strand.
GATAATTCGCCTCAATCGCATGGAAACTGCGGACCTTCATTCGGTCCGCAAGCGTTAGGTGGTGGCGCCTAGCAGCCGCCCAACGGGCGTGCAATGGCGCTGACACGTTGGGTTCAGGCTTTGAATCTAAGGTCTTCGCGCACTATGTTCGTCGGCCTTAAAGAAGGATCGGAACTGAAGCGTTGACCGTCATCGTCATTCTCGCACTGGTCGCATTATTCATCGGCCTCAGGCTCTACAGCGTTCTCGGCGAGCGCACTGGGCATGAGCAGCAGCCGATCCTGAAACCTGCCGATCCTGAAGCCGTGGTCGAGCCCCGGGTTGCCCAGCCGTCTGTCGTGCAGCCGCCGGCCATGGACCCGGGCGATATGGCGTTCCTGCCGACGGCTGGCCCGGGGGTCCGCGCACTTCTCGCCGCCGATCCGAGCTTCGACGTCGCTCGTTTTCTCGAAGGCGCCAAGTCCGCCTATCGCATGGTCCTCGAGAATTACTGGAAGGGCGACGCGGATGCGTTCCGCAGTCACGTCGACGACCATGTCTTCGAGACGTTCGAAGGAGCGATCGAGCAGCGCAAGGCGGATGGCCATGTCATCGACAATCGCCTTGTCGCGATCGAGCAGGCACTGATCACCGCTGCTTCGGTCGACCGCGAAGTTGCCGTCGTGACCGTCCGATTTGAGGCCGACATCGCGGCGGTCACCCGCGACAGTGATGGCGAAGTGATCGCCGGCTCCTTGATCGACGCCGTCCAGA
>JAEVYW010000042.1 GCA_023392555.1 Pseudomonadota bacterium
CCAAGGCGATGAAGAAGGTCGCCGGCTCGATCAAGCTGGAGCTCGCGCAGTACCGCGAGATGGCTGCGTTCGCCCAGTTCGGCTCGGACCTCGACGCTTCGACGCAGAAGCTGCTCGCTCGCGGCGCTCGCCTGACGGAGCTGCTGAAGCAGCCGCAGTACGCGCCGATGCCCGTCGAGGAGCAGGTCGCGTCGATCTTCGCCGGTACGCAGGGCTTCCTCGACAACGTCGAGACCCGCGACGTGGTCCGCTACGAAGCCGCGATGCTCAGCTTCCTGCGTAACGAGAAGGCCGACGTTCTGAAGGCGATCCGCGACAGCAAGGCTCTGGACGACGACACCGCCGCCAAGCTGCGCGACGCGCTGACCGACTTCGGGAAGACGTTCGCATAAGATGGCAAGCCTCAAGGCCCTCAAGCTCCGCATCGGCTCGGTGAAGTCGACGCAGAAGATCACCAAGGCGATGAAGATGGTCGCTGCGGCGAAGCTGCGCCGTGCGCAGCAAGGCGCCGAGGCTGGCCGTCCCTATTCGACGCGCATGAGCGACGTCGTCGCCTCGCTTGCGACCAAGGTTGCGCGGACGCCGCAGAGCCCGAAGCTGCTCGCCGGCACGGGCAAGGACGACACCCATTTGATTGTGGTCGCGACCAGCGACCGCGGTCTTGCGGGCGCGTTCAACAGCAACGTGGTCCGCGCCGCGCGCCGCAAGGCTGACGAGCTGACCGCGCAGGGCAAGACGGTGCTGTTCTACATTGTCGGCCGCAAGGGCCGCCCGGTGCTTCAGCGCTTCTACCCGAAGGCGATCGTTGCGCAGTACGACACCAGCGCGATGAAGGCGCCGACCTATGCGGACGCGCAGGCGATCGCGAAGGATTTGATCGATCGCTACGTTACCGACGGCGTCGATGTGGTTCACCTCGCTTACGCGAACTTCCGCTCGACGCTCGTGCAGGAGCCGACGGTCGACCAGATTATCCCGGTCGCCCTCCCCGCCAATGACGCGGGCACCGGTACGGCGTCGCTCGCCGCGGTCGAATATGAGCCGGACGAGGAAGAGATCCTCGCCGACCTCTTGCCGCGCAACGTCGCAATCCAGATCTATCGGGCGCTGCTCGAGAACCAGGCCGGTTTCTACGGCTCGCAGATGACCGCGATGGACAATGCGACCCGCAATGCCGGCGACATGATCAACCGCCTGTCGATCCAGTACAATCGCCAGCGTCAGGCCGCGATCACGACCGAGCTGGTCGAAATCATTTCCGGCGCAGAAGCGCTCTAACCGAACACGAAGCCGAGGAAGACAATCATGGCAACCGCCGCTCCCGAGACCAAGACCCGCAGCCGCGCGAAGAAGGCTGACGCCGGCTCCGCTACTGGCGCAGGTGGCGCCCCCGAGCAGCAGACGGGCAACCTGACCGGCCGCGTCGCGCAGGTCATCGGCGCCGTCGTCGACGTCGCGTTCGAAGGCGAGCTTCCGCCGATCCTCGCGGCGCTCGAGACCGACAATGGCGGTTCGCGCCTGGTCCTCGAAGTTGCACAGCACCTCGGCGAGAACACGGTTCGCACCATCGCGATGGACTCGACCGACGGTCTCACCCGCGGCCAGGTCGTCCGCGCCACCGGCTCGCAGATCCGCGTGCCCGTTGGCCCGATGACGCTCGGCCGCATCATGAACGTCATCGGCGAGCCGATCGACGAGCGCGGCCCGATCGGCAGCGATCTCACCGCCTCGATCCACGCTCCGGCCCCGGACTTCGTCGACCAGTCGACCGAAGCCAGCATCCTCGTTACGGGCATCAAGGTCATCGACCTCCTCGCCCCCTACGCAAAGGGCGGCAAGATCGGCCTGTTCGGCGGCGCCGGCGTGGGCAAGACCGTGCTCATCCAGGAGCTGATCAATAACATCGCCAAGGGCCACGGCGGCGTCTCGGTGTTCGCTGGCGTCGGCGAGCGCACCCGCGAAGGTAACGACCTCTATCACGAGTTCCTCGACGCGGGCGTCATCGCCAAGGACGCCGACGGCAACCCGACGCCGGAAGGCTCCAAGGTCGCCCTCGTGTTCGGCCAGATGAACGAGCCGCCGGGAGCCCGCGCCCGCGTCGCTCTCTCGGGTCTGACGCAAGCCGAATATTTCCGCGACCAGGAAGGCCAGGACGTCCTGTTCTTCGTCGACAACATCTTCCGCTTCACGCAGGCGGGTTCGGAAGTGTCGGCGCTTCTCGGCCGTATTCCTTCGGCCGTGGGCTATCAGCCGACGCTGGCGACCGACATGGGCACCCTTCAGGAGCGCATCACGTCGACCAACAAGGGCTCGATCACCTCGGTGCAGGCTATCTACGTTCCGGCCGACGACTTGACCGACCCCGCGCCGGCAACGTCGTTCGCCCACTTGGACGCCACCACGACGCTGAGCCGCGCGATTTCGGAACTGGGCATCTACCCGGCGGTCGATCCGCTCGACTCCGTCAGCCGCGTTTTGACCCCGGCCGTCGTCGGCCAGGAGCACTATGAAGTGGCTCGTGCGGTCCAGGAGACGCTGCAGAAGTACAAGTCGCTGCAGGACATCATCGCGATCCTCGGCATGGACGAGCTTTCCGAAGAGGATAAGCTGGTCGTCAGCCGCGCCCGCAAGATTCAGCGCTTCCTGTCGCAGCCGTTCCACGTCGCCGAGGTGTTCACCAACATCCCGGGCAAGTTCGTGCAGGTCGAAGACACGGTCCGTTCGTTCAAGGCGGTCGTGAACGGCGAGTACGATCACCTTCCGGAAGCGGCCTTCTACATGGTCGGCGGCATCGACGAGGCCGTCGCCAAGGCCGAGAAGCTGGCGCAGGACGCCTAAGCGCAATTGGCCGGCGAGCTTCGCCTCGAGGACTGCGTCAACGACGTCTGTCCCTGGTCGGGCAAGCCGGTCAGCGCCGACAGCCTGACGCTCTACAAGGGCGTGGTCGTCGGCTTCTGCAACACCGAGTGCCGCGACAAGTTCGACGCGGCGACCCGGGCCTTCGACGCCAAGATTGAGAGCAAGGATTAATGGCCGATCTTCACTTCGATCTCGTCACGCCGGACCGGCTGGTGATGTCCGACGACGTCTACATGGTCGTCGTTCCCGGCACCGAGGGTGAAAGCGGCATCCTGGCCGGTCACGCGCCCTACATGACGACCCTGCGCGACGGCGACATCGCCGTGTACCGCACGCAGAATGGCCAGCCGGAGCGGATCCGCGTCAACGGCGGCTTCGCCGAAGTCAGCGAGCGTGGCCTGACGGTCCTCGCCGAGAGCGCCGGCGAGACCGCCTAACGCTTGCGCGAATAGCGCCAGCGCTGGGCCTTGCTGCCGTCGCTGAGCGCAGTTTCCGCATTCAGGTACTTGCCCTCGCGCCAATAACGGATGCGCTGCGGGTAATCG
>JAEVYW010000048.1 GCA_023392555.1 Pseudomonadota bacterium
CCCGTAGACAGCGCCATGGATATCCGCGGCGAGATGCTGACGACGATGATCGAGATGGGTCTTCCCTGCGACAAGCATCACCACGAAGTCGCAGCGTCGCAGCACGAGCTTGGCCTGACCTACGGCAAGCTCGTCGAGACCGCCGACCGCATGCAGATCTACAAATATGTCGTGCACATGGTCGCGCAGGCCTACGGCAAGACGGCGACCTTCATGCCCAAGCCAATCGCCCAGGATAATGGCTCGGGCATGCACACCCACTTCTCGCTTTGGAAGGGCGGCAAGCCGCTCTTCGCCGGCAACGGCTATGCGGGCCTCAGCGAACTGGCGCTCTATTTCATCGGCGGCGTGATCAAGCACGCGCGGGCGCTCAACGCATTCACCAACCCGACGACCAACAGCTACAAGCGCCTGGTCCCGGGCTTCGAGGCGCCGGTGCTGCTGGCTTACTCGAGCCGCAACCGCTCCGCGTCCTGCCGCATCCCTTATGGCGCCGGCGAAAAGTCGAAGCGGGTCGAGTTCCGCTTCCCCGACGCTCTGGCCAATCCATATCTCGCTTACGCGGCGCTGCTGATGGCCGGCCTCGACGGCATCCTGAACCGCATTCATCCGGGCGATCCGATGGACAAGAACCTGTACGACCTGCCGCCGCAGGAGCTGGTGAACGTCCCGACGGTGTGTGGATCGCTCCGCGAAGCGCTCGTCTCGCTGCAGAACGACCGCGCCTTCCTGACGCGTGGCGACGTGTTCAGCGACGACCAGATCGACGCCTACATCGAACTCAAGTGGGAAGAAGTGATGCGCTGGGAAACCACGCCGAGCCCCGTCGAGTTCGACATGTATTATTCGGCCTGATCACTCATTTCGCGGCCGGCCAGCGGCTTGAGCCGGCCGGCCGCGATATCTTCAGCTTTTGTTCGAGGTGAACGTCACCTTCGCTCCGTCCCGTGGGTCGGTGTTCGTGAAGCTGAAGGACTTGCCGTCGGCGCTCGGGACGATCGTCGAGATGCCCACCTGCTTGCCCTGGCGAGTGTAGGTCTCCTTGAGGCCGTTGGCGCCTTCGCGGGCGACTGCGACCATGGTCCCGCCGATATCGCCCTGGACGGGAACGGCAGGCCCACCAAGCTCGGCGGTATAGCTCTGCCCCTGGGAGCTTTCCTTCACCGTATTGCCGGTGATCGTGTAGGTCATGTTGAGGGCTTCGGCGGTGTAATCGCTGATCTTGTCAGGCGCCCATTTGCCTGAGATCGCGTGAGCGCCTGCGGGCGCGGGGCCGACCCGGTTCATCTTCGAGCTTCCGTCGACCGGAGTGGGTGAAGTTGCGTCGTGGAACTTGTTGGTCGCGCTCTGACCGTCCGGCGCAACCTGGATGAGGTTGCTCGAGACTTCGCGGTCGCCCTTCTTGCGGCGCATTTCCACCGTGCGATCGTCGATGACCTTGATCGACAAACTGTCGTAATAGGGCCGGTCAGCAATCGGGTGGAACTGGCCGTCAGCCTTTGCCGTCAGCGGAGGGATGCACGTGCTGCACGTATAGGTGCCGTCCTTGAGCAGATATTCGTCGGGCTTCTGGTCGAACTTGAGGCTTGCGAGATCGACCTTCCAGGTCCCGTTGAGGGCGGAAAGATCGCCGGCGGCCTCTGTCCCGGAAGCGGCCTCGTTGCCCGCCGCCGGCGCCTGCTGGCGGCAGCCCGGAAGCGCCACGATCATCGCGGCCAGAATCGCTGTGGATGTCAGGATTTTCATTCGGAAGTCCCCCTTATCAACTGAGGGGCTCCCCGATTGGCCGCCCGCTCATTTGGGCGGCCCCGTCGAAAACGACAGGAAGGGCGAGGTCGTCCGGCGGGCGAAACTACAGCTGTTTAAGCGAAAGTAAATCCGGTTAGTAACCCATGAGGGCGAGAACCTCGCGGCGGCTCCTTTCGTCGGCACGGAAAGTGCCCATCATCCGGCTGGTCGTCATCATCACGCCGGGCGTCTGAACGCCACGCGCGGTCATGCAGGCGTGGCTCGCCTCGATGACGACAGCGACGCCCTTAGGCTGGAGATGCTCCCAGATCGCATCGGCGACCTGCGCGGTCAGCCGCTCCTGCACCTGCAGCCGGCGCGAATAGCCGTGGAGCACACGAGCGAGCTTGCTGATGCCGACGACCCTGTCGCCCGGCAGATACGCAATGGCCGCCTTGCCGATGATCGGCGCCATGTGGTGCTCGCAATGCGATTGGAACGGAATGTCCTTTAAGAGGACGATCTCGTCATAGCCGCCCACTTCCTCGAAGGTGCGACTGAGGTGGACCGCGGGATCTTCCTCGTAGCCCCGGGCATATTCCTTCCACGCCTTCGCGACGCGACGCGGGGTGTCGAGGAGCCCTTCGCGGTCGGGGTCGTCGCCAGCCCAGCGGATAATGGTTCGCACCGCATCCGCGACGTCCTCGGGAATCTCTGGAGCTGAGCCGTTCTCGACGAGATCGCCGTCTTCCGGTTCGCCATGCTCGAACGCGCTCATCCACCCAACTCCGTTGCGATATCGTCGGCCACCTGCGCGGCCTGGCCCCTGATATCGGGTACCGCGATGATTTCCCAATAGCGGCCCTTGGTCATTGGCCCCATCGCCCAGGCGTGGTCTGAACCCACAAGGCGCGAACGATCGTCGACGTCGAGTGCGATGCCGAGGTCGTCAGGGCGGATTAGTCCGTCGGCCAGCATCTGGCTGAGCATGGGGTCTTTGGTCCGCGAGATCGTGCCGAGCGGTCCAGTGCAGTTGAGCATGTAGG
>JAEVYW010000058.1 GCA_023392555.1 Pseudomonadota bacterium
GAAGGCTGCGACCGGCCTGGTCGGTACGTTCGCGCACCCACATTGATTCAGCGGTGCAAGTAAGGCCGCGAGCGATACCCGTGGCAAGCGTCAGCTGACGGCGCTCCATCCGCGCGACATCCACCGCTTACTTCGTGGCGATGTTAGAACTCCCCTAGCCCCCACGGCAGACGTGGTCGAGCGTGGCCACGCGAAGAACTAGCCCTGCTTGGATATGCTGCCTCGTCGGGTTCTTCCGAGCAGGACTAGTTCTCGAGCACGGCACGCATCGCGGTATGGCAGGAGGCACTTCGGCCAATGCCCTCTGGAAATCAAAACTTCGTCGCGGGGCACTTCCCGCTCGGGGCGAGACGCCCTCCTCGGCGACCGGGGCGCCGGCCAAGCCATCGATACGAAAAAAGCCCGCTGCCGGCGGGCTTCTTCATGCTCAGTACACCGATTGATCGCTACTCGGCCGCGGTCTCGGACTTGTCCGCACCGTTGCGGGGATGCTTCGGGGCCGACGACTTCTCCTCGCGGGCGCCCGTCAGGGCGGCGGTCATGCGCTCGAGGCTCGCATACGCCCACTCCAACTCTTTGTCGCGGCTCTTCGCGTGATCGCGCGACACCTTCAGTTCAGCTTCGAGCGAAGCAACGCGCGACTCGGCCTTCTCCGCCCGGGTGACGGCCCGCTTGTGCGCTTGTTCTAGGTCGGTACGCACCCGATCCGCTTCCTTCGTCAGATCGTCGAGCCGACGCTCGGCGTCGTCGACTTCGTGCAGCATCTCTCTCGCCTGGTTCTCCGCCGCCGCGATGCGCGCCCCGGCACCCTGGCGAATGTCCTCGATTGCGCTGTTGGCCAGTTCCTGCGCAGCCTTCCAATAGTCCAGGCTGAGAATCGACAACTTGTCCTGGAGAGCCTGCGGCAGGTCTGTCCGAACCGTGTTGAGGGCATCGCGTTCTTCCTTCACCTTACGGACCGCCGCGCCCACGTCCGTCATCGAGCCGCCCCCGATGAGCTTTCTCACTTCGCGCACCGACGGTGCGCTTCCCCGTGATTCGAGGTCCTTCATGGCTTCGCGAACTCTGTCCAACATCGTACTCTCCTCCATAACGTTATGTAACAGGTAACAGATTGGCCGAACGAGCTCAGATCGGCCCCGTATCGGCCACCACGCTCCTCCGCATCGAGACGCGCGGACCTTTCAACGCCGCCGGCGTATCGGTCACCGCGGCATCGAGAAGCGCGCCGAAGCGAAGAATGGACTTGGGCGCGAAAACGATGCCTCCGACCGGCACGGGCCGAGCCCCCTTGGTCGGCGCCGGCTCGCTCGCGTAGAAGCGGCGGCGCGACGTCGCCTTGTGTTCGATCGTTCCGAACAGCACGTCTTCCCGAGCTGCGCTCCAGTAGATGCCGACGGACACGCCGGCGAAGGCCCTCGTGGACGGGTCACGGGCGGCCGTCCAAAGCTTAGACAGCAGCACGCTGACGGCTTGTCCGAACCGATCGGATTCCTTGGGGTAGGTGTCTGCGGTGCCTCCGCCGTGATCCACGTCGCCGACCTCGCCCCGCAGCGGCATCGCGCTCAGCTTGCCCACGCTATGCATTGTGGACGACGGGCTACGTTGCCGTCCGGCGATGGCCATCAACACCGCCATCCCGTCGAAGGACAGCGCGGCCGCGGTGTCACGCAGGTCGCACGGTAGGACGTCGGCCTCGATCAGGTCGGCCAGGGAAGCAGAGGCCAGTTCCGGGCTCAACCCGAGGCGCGCGGCGATTTCATCGCGGATCATGTCCGTACCGAAAATTCGACGCCTTACTTCTTGTGACTGAATCATGCTATTTCTCCTCGATAATTGCCGGGGCGACGCACGTTGCGGTCGCTTGCCCGGGGGTGCTGCTCGTCCGGAACGGCCGTAGCGCCGGACCGTCCGAAACGGCGGCCACCCGGAGCTCTCTCGCTGAGTTCGATGCCTGCCTTGCGAAGCCATTTGGTCATGGTTCCCGGCCAGCACGGGTAGCCCTTCTTGACCATCACGGCATGGAGCGCCCGATAGGTCTTGGGTCGGGTGGCACGTGCCACGTCGGCAACACGCTGCTGCCACGCACGACCGTCGTTCTCGGGCATGAGGGCCAAGCCGTTTGCGTCCATGAAGCGGCGCAAGGCCTCGCTACCGTACGAGAAACCTTTCGCCTGGAGCTGACGATGGAATGACGGAAGACGCGGGCGCGCCTCAAGTCCGGCGTACTCCAGTTCGATGAGGTCGCCGAACGCGATCGAAACCTTCCGGTATCGGTGCTCCGATCGATAGCCGATCGACCTCAGGAACACCTGAAGTGTGCCCAGCTTCCACGGGAACTTATGCTTCGCGACGAGGAAGGCGTGGAATTCTCGCCGTGTCTCGGTCTCGGGCCGGCCGGCGGCCAGCGCCTGGATCTTGGTGCGCCATTCCTCGGTCATGGTGCCGGAGCGGTTGCCGCAGAGAGATCCCTCGCCTCTCAGTGCATAGTGATCCCACCAGTGACGCATCTGCCTGATCTCAAGCCCGAAGTAGCGCGCCATGATGGTTTGCGTGACGAGGCCGCGGTCGTGGAGCTTCACCGCTTCGGGGAACTCGGTGAGGCGCAGATAGCGCCGTTCGTCATCCGTCAGATCGCGCTTCTCCCAGCAGACGCGGATCCGGCGGTACAGACGCGAGCTGGGCTCGTTCACCTCGAAGAAGGATACGTCGCCGTACTTGGCCAGCGGATGCCGGTTGAGGCATTCCCCCAGACGCTCGATGCCCGGGCGGTTGTTGTCGTCGAGGCCGTGCGCGGCGAGGCCCTTGCGGGTGAGGACCAACGCGGCGCCGTCCAGTTCCGGATCGGAGTGGACCGCTTTCGAAAAGGTCGCGCCGAGGTCGCCCCACAGGTTCTGGGAGAGATCGTTGCGCTGCGCCGCCTGATCGATCGTCTGCTTGATCGAGGCCACGTCAAGGCGCTTGCCTTTGGGCGACACGAAGAGATACCGGGACTCCTTGAACGGCGCCGGCATCGCGTCCATGTACCGCTTCACGACGATGCGGGCCGCGTCCATCATCGGAATGTCGCGCTGGTAGAACGCGTTCAGGTCGACGATGCGCACGATCCGCGCTTCCTCGAGCCAGTTGGCGCGATGGAAATAGCTCACCTCCGCGTTCGTGAGCCCGCAACATGCGCGGACGGCGGAAATTGCCGCGCGAAGGCATTGGACCCAATAGTCCGTCGCGCAGTGCGAATTGTAGGTCTGCGGCGATAGGGCCTTTCGGAGCTGGTCCGCAGACAGGGCGCTGCGGCGGCTCACTTGCGCACCGCCGCGTCGGCATCGCGCATCTTCTGGACGCGCTGCAATACCTTGACCTTCCGCGTGGGCGCGCGCTCCGGAGCGATGGCGCCGTTGAAGGAGACGGCCTTGACGTCGGCATCGCGGGTCAGGCTGCGCAGCTTCTTGCGGCACTTCGGGTCGGCGAGCATCTCGACCGCCGTGTCTTCTGTCTGCGGCGAAAAGTGCTCGTAGATGCGCTGAAGCGTCTTGGGCGTCACGCCGATCAGCTTGGCGGCGGACTGGATCGGAACGCCCATGTGAGCGCACCACGTCGCCAGAGTATGGCGATGCGTGTGCAGGATCACCTCGGCGCTGAGACCGGCCGCCTCGACCAGGTTGTTGTACTGCTTGG
>JAEVYW010000118.1 GCA_023392555.1 Pseudomonadota bacterium
GTAGAGCGCGATCGAACCGTCGCTTTCGTCGACTTCGCTGACGAACAGCTCGGGGTCGCCGACGAGCGCGCTCGCGAAGGGCGCGGACGGCGTGACGAAATTCTTCATGACCGCGCCGTTCATGACCGTCGGCTGCCGGTGAGTGGCCTGGAGGATCCAGCCGATCATTCCCGTGACGGTCGACTTGCCGCTGGTGCCGCCCACGGCGACGCTGCGCTGCGCATCGTTGAGGAGCCGGGCGAGGAATTGGGGGCGCGTAAGGTGCTGGAGGCCGAGTTCCCGCGCGCGGACGACGTCGGGGACGGTTTCCTCGACCGCTGCGGAGGTGACCAACGTCATGCCTTCCTCGAGACCGGACCCGTCCTGCGGGAACAGGCCGATGCCGAGCGACCGAAGGTATGCGAACTTCGACGCGACGCGGCCGGCGTCGAGTGAGCGGTCGGAGCCCGACACCTTTGCGCCGGTCGCGCGGACGATCGAAGCGAGGGGCAGCATGCCGCTGCCGCCGATGCCGCAGAAGAAAATGGTGGAATCAGTCATTGGAGCGGCCCTATTCGCAGTCAGCCGGAACCGGAAGGGGAATGCGTTGAAGATCGCCGTTGTCGCCCCAAGCTGCACCTTGTCGCGCGAGGCGGCAGACCGCGTGCAGGCGATCGTGGATGAGCGCGGCGACTGCGAGATCGTCTTTCACGAGCAATGCTTTTTTACGGACGGTCATTTCGCCGGGACGGACGAGGAGAGGCTCTCCGCGCTGCGCGAGGTGATGGCGGAGCCGTCGTACGACGCGATCTGGTTCGCGCGGGGCGGCTACGGGTCCAACCGTATCGCCGAGGCGGCGGTTCAGGACATGCCCGAAGCGGCGCGGTTCAAAAGCTATGTCGGCTACAGTGACGCGGGTTTCCTTCACGCGGCCTTGCATCGCGCCGGGATGAAGGCGGTTTGGGGACCCATGCCGCAGGATGCGCGGCGCGAGGGCGGAGCCGCCGCGGTCCAGCGCGCGCTCGATTGGATCGTCCATCACGACAGCGAGGCGCTGGAGCCTGCGCTCGAGGGCAAGGCGATGGCGTTCAACCTGACGGTGCTCGGTTCATTGCTGGGAACGGTGCTCGAGCCCGACCTGACCGGCGTCGATCTGCTGATCGAGGACGTGAGCGAGCATCATTACCGGATCGACCGGACGATGTTCCATGTCACCGGCAGTCCGAACGTCCGCAAGGTCGCGCGGCTGCGCCTAGGACGGGTCGGCGACATCCCCGAGAACGACCCGGATTTCGGCCGCGACGAGGTCGCGATCGTCGAGGAATGTGCCGGCGCGCGGGCATCCCGTTCGGCGGCCGCGCCGACATCGGACACGACGTGCACAACCGGGTCGTCCCCTTCCTCCGCGATTAACCCCGTTTCCCTCTGAAACGGCATTGCCAAGAGGGTCTGTTTGCGCTCTATCCACAGGGGAGAACAACAGGAGGGCCATATGGCAACCAAATCGGGCGGTACTGGGCGGAAAGCAGGCGGCGGACTCGCGCGGCCGGTTCAACCTTCGGCGGACCTCGCGGCAATCACGGGCAACGACCCGCTGCCGCGCAGCCAGGTCGTTTCGAAGGTGTGGGATCACATCCGCAAGAACAACCTGCAAAACCCGCAAAACAAAAGGGAAATCGTTGCTGACGACAAGCTGAAGAAGGTCTTCGGGGGCAAGGATCGCGTCAGCATGTTCGAAATGAACAAGCATCTTTCGAACCACCTGAAGTAAGAGCGTCGCCCTTAGTGGCGCTGAAGGGGACTCGCGTTCGCGGGTCCCCTTTTTCATGTGCTCAAAAAAGCGACTCGATACTGCTTAGCGGCATACCCTGAAGCCCATCTCGCCGCGTTTCGCCTGATCGAGGTGCAAATGGTCGCGGTGAGCCGAATTATAGTCGGGCGACAGAACGGTGGCGAACAGGTCGCAGGCTCCATCGCGAACGTCGCGCAGGAACGCCGCCTTCGGCCCGTCGCCGGGCCAGTCGGACAGCACCCGGATGCGCGTTCCGTCGGCCAGAACGAAGCCGGCGATGTCGACCGCGTCGGCGGTCGCATGCTCGCTGAACTCGCCCTCCGACCGGCCGTAGAGACGACGGCAGCTGTAGCTTCCGAAATGCTCGATGGAGACCACGCGGCTGTTGAAATGGCGCAATGCCGCAAACTGAACCACGCGCGTGTCGAACAGATGCAGCGCCGCCGCGACCGGGCAGGCGGTGACGAGCCCGGCTGGAGCGTATCGGACCTCGCCTCCGACCAGGCGCATCCCGTCGGAATACCCGCAGCTTGGCGGGGACAAGCGCGGAGGCACTGGCACGTCTTTCACGTCCGCCTGGCGGAGCAAAGATCGACACAGTGCGGGGTCGTCACCGAGCGATGCGAGCTTTCGGCCCGTAAAGCCGCCGATCGGGTCCCTGAGGTCCAGGTCTGTCCACGGGACATCCTGCGGATGGCGGCGGACGTAATCGCGGGCGATCAGATATCCGCCGGCGACAATCAGCAGCAGGACGACCAGGCCGATCAGCCGCGCCACAGGCCTTCCAGCTTCTCCTGGGTGATCGGGTAGCCGATGCCTTCCGGGATCGTGATGAAGCGCTGACCGTCGCGCTCCTCGACCCACGGGGTGACTGGATCGAGCGAATGCGCAAGCGCATCCTGAATCATCGCGTCGAAGCTGTCGTGCTGCGCCAGCCGCTCGAGCGTGCGGCGTGTGGGGAAGATCAGCTGGACGGCACCCGCGCGGTCCCGGTCCAGGACTTCGGCGGCCGTAATCCACTCGGCGCCCGCGCACTCGCCCGGGATCGTGTTGGGTCGCCAGTCGCCTTCGGGCGCCCGGGCGAGGAAAAAGAGCGTGTCGAAGCGGCGCTTGGCATGGAACTTGGGAACCCAGCGGGCGAACGGCGTCAGCGCGTCCAGGCGAAGTGTTCCGGCGTCGATAACCTCCGCGAGCGGGCGATCGGCGATTAGTTCGCGTTGCAGCTGCAGCGACTGTTCGCGAGACGGCAGGGGCTTGATTGCGACCGGAATTGCCACCTCCTCAAGCGTCTCGCGGATTGCGGCGACCTTGGGTGCGGCTTCGTCACCGAGAGCGCGGTCGGCGTCGTCGATCCGTCCACCAGGGAACACCATCGCGCCGCCCGCGAATGTCATCTCGGCAGCGCGCTCGACCATCAGCAGCTCGGGCGGGGCGGACGGACGCTCGCGCACCAGGATCAGGGTCGCGGCGGGGATTGCGGCGTCGTCGCTCATCGCTCTCGACCTAGGCGCGGCGCAGGCAAAGAAAAAGGCCGCCGCCCGGAATAGGCGACGGCCTCGAGATGTTCGCGTCGGATGAGCTTACATGCCCTGGACGTTGTCCTCGACTTCCGACGGGCTGGTGTTCGCTTCGGCCTCGTTATGAGCGGCCTCGATCGCATTGTCGGCGGTCGAGTTGGCTTCTGCCTCGATCTCCGCCTTCTGGTTGCCGAGCGCTTCCATTTCGGCAGCGGCATCGGCAGCCGCGTTGCCGGCGAGATTGTCTAGCACTGCCGAATTGTCGGTCGCGCTCTCGTTCAGCGTGTCGGACTCGTTCCGGCCGCATGCCGCGGTCAGTAGAGCCGTCGCTCCGATCAGCGCAAAACCAAGCTTCTTCATTGACTTAACCCCTGTATGGACAAGTGAACTCACCCCCGCATAGCAACAATAGTCCGGTTTCCGCCAGACCCCCGGCCAATCCACGAAGCTTGTTTATCGGGACGCAAATCCCTATTTTGGCTCGTGCCGGGGAAACCCGGCTACGTCGGTAGACTATTAGGTGGAATAAGCATTTCGGACCCGGGGGGCAGTACCCCGGCGCCTCCACCACCAGCCGCCTTGCCGGATCAATGCCGGCGGTTGCTGATGGGGGCGAAACAGGATCGCCGAGTGCGGTAAAGGCCTGATTGCCGATCGGACCGAGTCACCGTGACGGCTCATTCACACAAGTGCCAACGATAACGAGGCGCTCGCTCTTGCTGCGTAACTGACGTCCTAACGGACTGACGTTACAAGGCTAAAGCGCGGTTGGACCCCACCGGGCAACAGAAGGGGATTCCAGCGGCACGGGAGGCGCCGGGCAACAGAAGCCTCCCACTTTCCTTCATAGCCGGCTCCGCTAAGTTCCTCCGCAAGGGGGATTTCATGCATCATTTCGCCAAGCGCCTGTTG
>JAEVYW010000141.1 GCA_023392555.1 Pseudomonadota bacterium
GTCGAGTTCGCCCCTCTTCATGTCGCCAAGCCCGGCAAGATCGCGACCACGGTCCGCTACCAAGGCCGTCACGTCGAGCATCCGTTCCGCCCGTCGGCGACGATCGCGAAGGTAACGAAGTGGGCAGTCGGCCAGCTTGCCCCGACCGAGGACCCGATCGACTTCCAGCTAAAGCACGACGGCACCGTGCTGCCGCCGGACTCGCATCTTGGCCAGGCGGCTCGCGGCGAGAAGTCGATCGTCCTCGATCTCGTCTTCAAGATGAAGCCGCAGGGCTAGACCATGGGACCCGATCATAACGCTCTCATGCGCGATCTCGCATCGCCGACCTTCAAGGTCGGCGTGCGTCGGGGTCGCTGGGCCTTGCTCGGCATCAAGTTCCCGATCGCGATGTTCTTCGTCGCGGCACCGGTTCGTCTCGGCGGTCCGACCGGGTTCCTGCTGCGGTCGGACTGTTCCGGATACCCGGCGACGGCGCCGACCTCGCAGCTTTGGCATGGCCGCGACAACCAGGCGCTCGCCGATGCGCACCGGCCCAAGAACAAGCAGGCGGGCACCCTGATCTCGTTCAGCACGTGGGGTGCGTGCCTCTATCACCCCATCGATCGTTTGGCGCGCAGCCATTGGCCGGGTCAGTACCAGGAACTGTGCTGGACTGCCGACAAGTCGATCACCTTTCTGCTGGAGACCGTGCATGGCCTTCTCGATTCTACGGAATATTCGGGCGCTGATCTTCCCGCCGCGGCGCTTGAACTGCCGCAGGAGTTTGTGGCTGGAAACGTCGTCACTGCTGCGTGAGCGCGGCCGGGGTCGCCGCGAGAGCGGTGGCTTCCTTCTCGGCCGCCGGGTCGACGGCCTCAGGACGATAGAAGCGTTTCTGCCGTACGACGATGTCGATCCGCACGCGTTGCAGGGCGCGATCCTGTTCGACGGTTCGAAGATGGACATCGTCTGGGATCTATGCCGCCGCGAAGGACTGGAGGTCGTCGCCGACGTCCACACCCATCCCGGCGTCGGTGTTGGCCAGAGCCAGACCGATCGCGACAACCCGATGATCCCGGAGGTCGGGCACGTCGCGATCATCGTGCCGAACTTCGCGGATCGCACGTACCTGCCTGGCGAAATCGGCATCTATGAATATCGCGGTCGCCGGCAGTGGACCGATCGCAGCGACGATGCCGGCAGGTACTTCTCGGTCAGGAGGTTCGCATGAACCTCTCGATCGAAGACGATCGCTTGGCGCAACTGCTCATGCGCGGCGACGGCCATGTCGGCTACGACGAGGCGCGTAGAAGGCTCGATCATGCCGCGCTTGTTCTCACCGCCGATGCCGCGACAGGCGCGCCGTGGATCCAGGCAGCGCTGTTTACCGCGGCGGAATGTGGCGTGCGGATGTTTCCCGGTGGCGTCTATCTCGGCTCCGATTTCGGCGACACGACCGTGGTCGGGCAATTCGGCAGATGGCCCGTCCGTCGGCATCTCGAACTCGCCGGGTGCCGTACTACGGCTGCGCCCGCGCACGCCGTCGCCTTGCACGTCGGTACCGGGCGCCGGCGGATGCAGCGCGGGGCGCTATGCTGGGCCGATGGCTGGGCAGGCCTCGTCGGCATCGAGGCGCCGGCCGATCCGCCCCGGAGTGGCAACGAAATCGGTGGCGTAATCGCGGCCGCCATGGGCATCGGCGAGGTCTTCCGCAGTGTCGTGCTCGGCGACAAGCTTGCCTGTCGCAGGTTTTCAAGATTGTCGGCGCTTTCGCCGGGCTGCGAAGACGCTACCGGCATCGACCTCGACTACCTGCCGGCGGCGTACTGGCTGTTGGGGCTCGGCAATCTCGGTCAGGCCGCGCTGTGGACGATCGGACTTCTCCCGTATGCCGATCCGGGCATGGTCTCCCTGTTTCTTCAGGACGCCGACAAGTCCGAAGTCGGGAACCTCGCCGTCCAACTGCTGACCAAGCCGGACTGGCTCGGCCGCAAAAAGGCCCGCAACGCGGCATCGTGGGCGGAGGCGCGTGGCTTCGGCACCACGGTGATCGAAAGCAGGTTCGTCGATGGCACCAAGCGCTCGGCCGACGAGCCCGGCCTGGCGATCGTCGGCGTCGACAATCTCGCGGCTCGGCGCGCTGCGGCTGGTTCGAACTTCGATCTCGTCCTCGATGCAGGCCTCGGCGCCACGCCCTCGGAGATCTTCGACATTCGGCTCCATGGGTTTCCCGGAAGGCGCTCGCCCGAGCAGGCGTGGCCTCAGCAGGATGATCACTTGGAAGTCCCGCTTGTCCCGGCGCTCCAAGAGCTCGTCGACGCCGGTCGCATTGATCGCTGCGGCGCGTTGATGATTGCCGGCCGCAGTCTCGGCGTGCCGTCGACAGCGGTCGTCGCGGCCGCGATCCAGGTGGCACAGGCCTGCCGGGCAGTTGGCGACGGTACCTTCGTCGATCTCGCCGACGTGGCCTTGACGAACTGTCGTCGTGCCGCCGGCCGCCAGTATATGCTGGCCAGACCCGGGGTCCTTCCGTTCTTGCGGGCTAGACTGGGACCGGCCATCGGTTGAAGCGCGAGATAGCTTGACGTCGCAACGATGCAGCAGCCGCTTGATGAGGATTGGCTCGAGCGATGAAGGCGCGTTTCACGTTCGTCGCCGCCGGCATGAACGTCGCTATGAGTGCCTAGGGCACGCTTTGCTGCCATTTCGGAGAAGCCCGCATGTCCGGCCTCTCAAACGCCGCTTCTGCCGACCGGAGACCCGAGGCCTCTGTGTATGCCGACTCGCTTCAAATCGCCGAGCGTGACGTCTGCGGCAGCCGCTTTATTTGCCGTTCTGAACGTCGTCGGTGAGCGCCACTCGGGCGTTCGCCCAAGACTGTGGCCGATGTACGAACTCGGTTAGGAATGCCGCAGCGCAACACCCGCCGCTAACGGCTTCTGTCGCGATGATCCTTTGGCACTTCGTCGCGGCGATCGGTTGGGTGTGGACAACACCGGCGCGCAGCACTTACCTTGCGTAAGCCATTTCAATCAGAGGTTTATGCGTGCGCTACATTATTGCGATCTCGGGGCCGGTTGCGGTCGGAAAATCTGCGTTGGCCGACGAGCTTCTTAAAAGATTCAGTTCCCATCGGATTTCAACGCGAACGTTGTTGTTGGACGAGGGTTGCGCGAACGAACGCGATGCGCTGATCGAGGCAGGCAAGCGCTTGGACGTGGACACCGACGGCCGATGGGTCCGCGACGGCATCGCTCGATACGTCGCCGAGCACGAAGGCAAGGACGTGATCCTGGTCGATGCGGTCAGGACCGCTCGGCAGGTCGCGCACCTCCGCGAGACATACGGCGATCGGCTCGTCCACGTGCATGTGACGGCACCGTTCGATGTGGTCAAGAAGCGCTACGAAGACCGAGGTTCTGTCGCCGACACCGGCATGACGTACGATCAGGTCAGGGCCGATGCGACCGAAGCCGGCGTTTGGTCGTTGGACGGCACGGCCGACAGGGTCGTCGAAAATCACAAACAAGAGCCCGCGTCACTGCTTGCCTTGGCGGTGGCCGGGCTCGAGCTATTCCCGGGCAACGCCGTTCCGCTCGTCGACGTGATCGTGAGCGGCCAGTACGGGAGCGAAGGCAAAGGGCATATCTGCGCTCATATCGCAACGGATTACGGCATCCTGGTGCGGGTCGGCGGCCCCAATGCCGGCCACAAGGTCGCGGATCCCGAGTACAACTACAGGCAGTTGCCGTCCGGTACCCAGTCCAACCGGGATGCGAAGATATTGATCGCTGCGGGATCGACGATCTCGCCCACGCGCATTCTTCGCGAGATCGCCCAGTGCGACGCCGCACATCGCATTGTCATCGACGAGCAGGCCATGGTGATCGAAGACGCCGATGTGGCGTTCGAAAGCCAAGAAGGCGGTCTCGGAACGATCGGTTCGACCAAGTCGGGTGCCGGCTCTGCGCTGGCCCGTAAGATATTGAATCGAGGGAAAGAGCCGATGTTGGGCGGGCACGTCCGGCTGGCCAAGCATCATCCCGACCTGCTGCCGTTTGTCGGCTCGGTCGGGCGAGAGCTCGAGAAGGCGTATTCCTCGGGGACGCGCGTGATGCTCGAGGGCACGCAAGGCACGGATCTGAGC
>JAEVYW010000225.1 GCA_023392555.1 Pseudomonadota bacterium
ACCATATCTTGCGGCCCGAGATACTGGCGTTGGTCGCTCCACTGCGGGAGCTGCTAGGCAAATTGCTGCAGCTGAAGCGCACCGCTGAAGTCCAGATGACCTTGCTCGACCAGGGCGTGGACGTGGCGCTGAAGGGCGTCGAACCGAAGGGGCTGGCGGCGATCGAAGCGCTGACGGGCTTCTGCGAGCAGCACGGGCTGTCGCGGCTGAGCGTGGATCAGGGGCTGGGGCCGGAAGTCTTGTACGAGCCCGTGCCTGCAACCGTCACTTTGTCGGGAACGCCCGTGACGCTTCCCGTGGGCGGGTTCCTGCAGGCGACGGAGGACGGTGAAGCGGCGCTGGTTGATGGCGTCAAGGACGCTGTCGGAGATGATGGAACCATTGCAGACTTGTTTGCCGGTGTCGGCACTTTCGCCTTGGCGCTCAAGGGCAAGGTCTATGCGGCCGAGGCCTCCAGGGATGCGGTGCTATCCCTGAAGCGCGCCGCGCCCGGCTTGGCCGTCGAGCATCGGGACCTCTACCGGCGGCCGCTGGAGGTCAGCGAGCTCAACCGGTTCGAAGCCGTCGTGCTCGATCCGCCGCGGGCAGGGGCGGAGCAGCAGTGCGTCGCGCTGGCCTCTTCAACGGTGAAGCGCATCGCGTTCGTCAGCTGCAATCCTGCGACCTTCGCGCGCGACGCCCGGCTGCTCGTCGATGGCGGCTACTCGCTCGACTGGGTGCGACCGGTCGGACAGTTCCGCTGGTCGACCCACGTCGAGCTTGCGGCCGCCTTCAGCCGTGCATGAGACGCAGGCCGGCGTGGACTGTCAGGCCGAGTAGGCAGAAGCTGCTGAGCGCGAACAGGATCAGCCGATAACGGACGACGTTCACCGTAGACTGGAAGATGCTGTGGACGATGCGCAGACCGACATAGGCCCAGGCCAGCCAGACATTGATCGGAGCGTCGAACCCCATGAGTATCAAAGCGAAGACGATCGCATAGAAGATCGTAGGTTGCTCCATCAAGTGCATGTAATTATGCGCTTTCCATTGCGCCCGAGGGTCTGCCTTGCCCTCGAGGTCCGCACCCCGCGCACCGTCCGGAATGGTCCGGCCGCTGATGCCGAGGCGCCGGAACTCGCCGAAGCGGGCAACCGCCATCCACACCATGACGATGATGCTCCACGCGACCAGCGTGACGACCGGCCCGAGCAATGGACTTGCATGCATGTAATTGCCTCCCCCTTTTGGCGGAGGGAGCCTGCTTCAGCCGTACTCGCTTGGCAATGGCGTCAGTAGCGCAGGTTGAACCGCACCGCCGCGCCGATGTCGTTTCGCATGTCGTCTACATTGCCGGGGTCAGTGCGGACGAAGGCGTTGAGATCGAGATAGCCGCCGAACATCGAGCGACCGTAGGCAAGCTCATAGTCGAGCTCGCGGCCGCGCGGTGACAGGCTCATGAAGCGACTGTCGTAGGACGCGGCTCCCGACCCATAGTCGTAGGACACTGGCAGGAAGAGATCGAAGCCGCCCTTCACGACCCGCAGAGGCTGCGCGAAGCGGAAGGACAGGCGGTCGTCCTCTGAAAAAAGCCGCGACTTCGACAAATCGGCCGCGAAGGCCTTCGTGCCGAGGCGCCCACCTTCGACGAGCTGGCCGTTGCCGGAGACGCTCGTCCAACCGCGGCGATAGCTTGCCGCAGCAAGCCATCCCTTGCCGAGCGACACTTCGGCGCTGCCGTCAACGAATGTCGTGCGTGAGCGGCCGATCGACAGCGACGGCCCGAAGCTGCTGCCGAGCATCGTCTCATTTTCGCGAAGCTGTGTAGCGCCGAGGTTGAAGGTCGCAGGGCCTGCGCGCGCGTCCAGCGTGACGGCGTGCATCGAATAGCTCGGGCGGCCATTCCCAGGGTCGGGACGCCACGTCCACTGCTTGCCCTGCTCGCTGGTAGCCATCAGTCCGATGCGGCCGAACTGGTGGCGCAGGCCCACGCTGGTCCCGGGGCTTGCCTGGAAGCCGGCGCGGCTCAGCGGATCCTGGGCGACAAGGAAAGCACGGCCATATTGGCTGGTCAGGCGCTGCTGGAGCGTTCGACCGCTTTGCGAAATGCCCAGCGCGAGTGCTGTCTTGGGCGTGAGCTTCGTCACCACCAGTCCCGCGACCGTGCGCGCTCGTTCGCCCTCTTCGGACCGCAACCAGGTCCTCTCCAATGAGGTGCGGTACTCGCCCGCCGCATTTCGGCGTATGGTCAGGCTGACCGACACGGGGCCGGCACTCAGCGATGCACTTTCGAAACCATGGCCCTCGAGGCCCTGCCGCATCGGCTGCTCTTGAGGCTGGCGCGCCAGGGTCTTCGCCACATCGAGCGCATAGGCTCGCGAATAGCCGTCGAGGATGATGGCGCCGGGTCCGCCGCGGGTTGCGGCGTCGCCGATGGGACCGGAGCTGAAGCCGTTGCCGCTAAGCGAGATGGCCTGGTTGCTTCCGGCAAGCTTCGTCTGACCTTGCGGCTGGAAAGCCTTGGCGATGTTGATGATGCCCCGTCCGAAGATCGCGTCGGTTCCGACCCCTCCCGCATCGTCCGCGGTGGTCAGCAGCAAATTGACGATTTGCGAGCCGCTCAGGTTCGGGAACGTCCCTGCCAGCAGGGCAGCCGCGCCCGCTATCGTCGGAGTCGCGAAGGACGTGCCGTTGACGTTCACGTGCGTGCCGAACTGGTTGACGGTCGCATTGCCGACGCCGAGCGCGGTCAGATAGTGGTTCGCGGAGGCTGTCGTTCCGGCGCGGTCGGAGAAGGAGGCGATGTTGCGGTTGGCGTCCATCGCTCCGGCGATGATGAACAGGCCGCTGCCGCCATTGTTTTGAATGTTCTGCTGCGCGAAGCCGTTGGGGTTGGCCGTGCCGCCATTGCCGGCCGCCATGACGATGATGATGCCTGCGTCCACCGCGCGCTGGATTGCGGGCCAGACGTCGGGCGTCATGCCCTCTTCGTCGCCGAAGGACATGTTGATGATCCGCGCCCCGCTGGTGCGGGCGAGATCGATGGCCTCGTCGATCGAGGAATCGAGGAAACAGTCGTTCCCGGGCTTGCAGCCCGCCGGGTCGTAGACGTTCAGCGAGACGATTGACGCGCGCCAGGCGACGCCATGCATGTACGAATTGTCGCGGTTCGCGGCGATGACGCCCGAGACCATCGATCCGTGGCCTTGGTTGTCGACGATCCCGCGGCTGGCGGCAACGTCCTGGCTGGCCGGATCCACGCGCCCGATGAATTCCGGCAGGTTCGGATTGATGCCGGTATCGATCACCGCGACCTTGACGTTCTCGCCGGTCGCGCCGGCGTCGTAGGCGGCAAGGGCGTTCGACGTCGTTGCCGAGTTCGACGCCTGATACTCGGCAGTATTAAACTGGCTGGTCGGAGTAGGCGTCGGGGTCGGAGTAGGCGTGGGCGTGGGCGTCGCTGGTGGAGCGGGGATGGTGCCGGGCGAACCGCCTCCGCCACCGCCACCGCATCCGGCAACCATCAGCGCAAAGGCGCTAGCGGAAATACAAGCCCGTGCCCGACGCGCTCCGCTCATGAAAAATCTCCCCTGCCATCTTCTACGCAGATTTGCGTTGAAGGCGACAGGGGAGACTTAGCTTCCCGACGAAGGAAAAACGCTTTTAGTCGAACAGCTTGGCGAAGCGGCGCTTCTCGCGGTTGCGCCACGCACCACGGTGCCATGCATCGCTCGCGAGCAGCGGAAGAACGCTGGTCGCTTCGGCGAAGACCATCTGCTCCATCGCGGTCGAGACCTTGCCCCAGCTCGCTGCTTCCTGAAGCGTCGAGGAGGAGCAGGCGCCGTCGCGGACGTCGGCGACCGTGATCTGCACGGCGTACTTGTGAACTTCGACATCGTCGTGGCCGAGAATTTCGGCGCAGACGACAGTGTCCTGCGTGAAGTTCTTCGGAACGCCGCCGCCGATCATCAGCAGGCCGGTGGTGCCCGCCTTGATCTTGATGTCGGTGAGCTCACGGAAGTCCGCGATGGCATCGAGCACCATGTAGTGACCGCCGCGCTTCATGGCGTCGACCTGGTGCTTCACCAGACCGAAGCCTGCCGAGCTATCGACGAACGCCGGGCAAAAGATCGGCACGTCGTGCTCGTAAGCGAGCTGGACCAGGCTGCCTTCCTTCTTGGCGTTGCCCTCCGACAGCCACTTGCCCATCTCACGGATGAACGCACGGCTCGAATAGGCGCGCGGCTCCAGGCTGTCGGCGATCTTGCCGATCGTGAAGTCGCAATCCTGGAGCTGCTGCTCGTCGATGTACGTGTCGTAGATGCGGTCGATGTAAAGCGAGCGCAGCGTATCATCGTCAGGGATTTCATTGGCTTGATAGTGCTTGTGGCCAAGCGCTTCGAAGAAATCCATGTCGACGATCGAGGCGCCGGTGGCGACAATCGCGTCCACCATGTTCGAGCGCACGAGCTCCGCATAGAGGTCCATGCAGCCGCCGGCCGAAGTCGAGCCAGCGATCACCAGGATGACCGAGCAGTCCTTGTCCTCGAGCATCTGGTTGTAGATGCCCGTGGCGCGCGACAGGTCGCGGCTGGTGAAGCTCATCTTGCCCATCGAATCGATGATCGGGCGGGCATCGAACTTGGTGATGTCGATATGCTCGATCGGCGTCGCCAGAAGCTCGGCCTTGCGCGTGTCGTTGATGCGATCGGCGTCCTGAACCTTGTTCAGAGCTGTCTCTTATAAACAACAGACGCTGCCGACGATCGCATAAGTGTA
>JAEVYW010000209.1 GCA_023392555.1 Pseudomonadota bacterium
CCGGCGCCTTGATCGCGCTGGGCCTGTTCACTCGTCCGGCCGCATTCCTTGCATCAGGGACGATGGCGGTGGCTTACTTCTACGCCCACGCGCCGAAGAACTTCTTCCCGGTGAACAATATGGGCGATGCGGCGATCCTCTACTGCTTCATTTTCCTCAACTTCGTGTTCGCAGGGCCGGGCCCGTTGAGCCTCGACGCGAAGCTGCGCGGACGACGCGCCAGCTAGGCAGGAACCGCGGGCCGCGGGCCATGCGTTGACCGGCCAGGAGGTTGATCATGGCCGAACTCAACGAAGCTCAACGCGATCGTCTGGACGAGGGCGACTTTGCGTTCCCCAAGGAGCGCAAAGAGCCGCTCAACAACGCCAGCCACGTCCGCAATGCGGTGGCACGATTCAACCAGGTCAAAGGCGTCAGCGACGACGAGCGCGACGCCGCCTGGAAGTGTATCGAGAAGGCAGCCAAGAAGTTCGACGTCGAGCTGAACGAGAAAAGCTGGCGCGAAATCGGGAAGAGCTAGGACAGCAGCCGCAGCGGGTTTTCGAGCAGGGGCTTCAGCGCCTGCATGAAGCTTGCTGCGTCCCAACCGTCGACGACGCGGTGGTCGCACGACAGCGACAGGTTCATCCGCTTCCGGATTTCGATCTCATCGTCGATCGGGACAATCTTGTCCTCGATCTTGTTGACGGCGACGATCGCGACCTGCGGCGGGTTCACTACCGGGGTCGAGGTGATCCCGCCCATCGGGCCGAGGCTCGAGATGGTGAAGGTTGCGCCGCTCAGCTCCTCGCGCGTCGCCTTGCCGGTACGCGCGGCTTCGGACAGGCGCACGATCTCAGACGCAATTTCCCAGATCGACTTCGACTGAGCGTCGCGGATCGTCGCGACCATGAGGCCGTTCGAGGTCTGCGTCGCCATGCCCATGTGAACCGGGCCGTGCCGCGTGACGACCATCGCTTCGTCGTCAAACGTCGCGTTGAGCATCGGCCAGTCGGCGAGCGCGCGGGACATTGCGGTGATCAGGAACGGCAGCAGCGTCAGCTTCGGGTTCGATCCGCGATCGCGGTTCATCATCTGCCGTGCTTCCTCAAGCGCGGTGACGTCGAACTCCTCGACCAAAGTGAAGTGCTGGATGCGGCGATTGGCCTCGGCCATGTTCTCCGCAATCTTGCGGCGAAGGCCGACGACCTTGATCGTCTCGTCCTGGCGCGGCGCTGCGCGGCCACCGCGAGCCGAGACGCTTCCGCCATTGTAGAGCAGGTAAGCGTCGAGATCGGCGTGGCGAATGCGGTCGCCGGCGGTGCGAACCTCGCTAAGGTCAATGCCGAGGTCGCGAGCGCGCTGGCGGACCGCGGGAGATGCGAGGACGTGGGCCGATCCGCCTTCCTTCTTGGCGACTTCTGGCTCGACGCGCGGTTCGGGAGCACGCCGCGCTTCGGCGACAGGCTCCTCGATGGCGGTCGTCGGAAGCTCTTCCGCCTGAGCGGGAGTCGGTTCGGCCGCGCCATCTGCAATCGGCACTTCTTCAGCGGCGGGGGCAGGGGCTTTCTCGGCCGGAGCCTCGGCGCCTTCGGTCTCGATCACCGCGAGGACTGACCCGATCGGAATCTGGTCGCCGACTTCACCGGCAAGCTCCACGACCTTGCCAGCGACGGGCGATTCCATCTCCACGGTCGCCTTGTCGGTCATCATGTCGGCGATCTGCTGATCCTCGCCGATCGTGTCGCCGACCTTGACGTGCCAGGCGACGATCTCCGCTTCGGCAATGCCTTCGCCAATGTCGGGAAGCTTGAATTCGTAACGACCCATCAGTCTGCCATCACTTTCTCAAGCGCAGTCTTCATGCGCTTCGGGCCAGGGAAATAGGCCCATTCGTAGGAGTGGGGATAAGGCGTGTCCCAGCCGGTGACGCGCTCGACCGGCGCTTCGAGGTGATAGAAGCAGCGCTCCTGCACCTGCGCGACCAACTCGGCACCGAAGCCGGACGTGCGCGGCGCTTCATGGACGACGACGCAGCGGCCGGTCTTTTTCACCGACGCTTCGATGGTCTCGAGATCGAGCGGGACGAGCGTGCGGAGGTCGATGATCTCCGCATCGACATTGTTGTCCTCGGCTGCGGCGAGCGCGACGTGAACCATCGTGCCGTACGTCAGCACCGTCACGTCCTCGCCTTCACGCACGATCTGCGCCTTGCCGATCGGCACCGTGTAATGGCCTTCCGGCACCTCGCTCGCGGGATGCTTCGACCAGGGCTTAACCGGACGGTCGTGATGACCATCGAAAGGGCCGTTGTAGATCCGCTTGGGCTCGAAGAAGACCACCGGATCGGGATCCTCGATCGCCGCGATCAGCAGGCCTTTCGCGTCATAGGGCGTCGACGGAACGACGACCTTCAGGCCAGCGATGTGCGTGAACAGGCTTTCGGGCGACTGGCTGTGCGTCTGGCCGCCGAAGATGCCGCCGCCATAAGGCGTGCGGATGACCATCGGCATCCTCCATTCGCCGGCGGTGCGATAGCGCATCTTGGCAACTTCGCTGACGATCTGGTCGTAGCCCGGGTAGATGTAGTCGGCGAACTGGATCTCGATCACCGGCTTGATGCCGTAGGCTGCCATCCCGACCGCCGTGGCGACGATTCCGCCCTCGCTGATCGGCGCGTCGAACGCGCGGGTCTTGCCGAACTCGCGCTGCAGGCCCTCGGTGACGCGAAAGACGCCGCCGAGATAGCCGACGTCCTCGCCGAAGACGACGATGTCGGGGTCGCGCGCCATCATCACCTTGTGGGCGCTGTTGAGCGCCTGGATCATGTTCATCGTCGCCATCAGCGGTTCTCGCTCAGCGCCTGGTCGCGCTGCTCCGCGATGTGCCGTGGCACTTCCGCATAAACGTCCTCGAACATGCTTCCGATATTGTCCTTGCCCTGCTGCGGAAGAATGCCGTTGGTCTCGGCCTGCTTCTGCGCGGCGCGGACCTCGGCGTCGCACTCCTTCGTCATCGCTTCGTGACGCTCCTCGTCCCACTCGCCGAGCGCGAACAGATGGGCTTTCAGCCGTTCGATCGGATCGCCCAGCGGCCAGGTCTTGGCTTCGTCGGTCGGCCGGTAGCCGGACGGGTCATCAGACGTGGAGTGGCCCTCGGCGCGATAGGTGAAGAACTCGACCATCGTCGGGCCGAGGTTGGAGCGGGCCCGGTCGGCGGCCCAGCGCACTGCGGCATAGACTGCAAGCGCGTCATTTCCGTCGACGCGAAGACTCGCGATGCCGTATCCGACGGCACGCTGCGCAAAGGTCGCGCGCTCGGCCCCCGCGATGCCTGAGAAACTGGAGATCGCCCACTGGTTGTTCACCACGGCGAGGATCACCGGGACATTGTACACGGCCGCGAAAGTCAGCGCGCTGTGGAAGTCGCCTTCCGCAGTCGCGCCATCGCCGATCCAGCCCATTGCGATGCGGCTGTCGCCCTTGATTGCGGCGCCCATCGCCCAGCCCACGGCCTGCGGATATTGCGTGCCGAGGTTTCCGGAGATCGAGAAGAAGCCGTATTCCTTGTCGGAATACATGATCGGCAGCTGCCGGCCCTGCAGCTTGTCACCCTTGTTCGAATAGATCTGATTCATCATGTCGACGAGCGGATAGCCCCGCGAGATGAGCAGGCCCTGCTGGCGATAGGTCGGGAAGTGCATGTCCTCGCGGTCGAGCGCGGTCTGGGCGGCGATGGCGATCGCCTCTTCGCCCGTGCACTTCATGTAGAAGCTGGTCTTCCCCTGGCGCTGGGC
>JAEVYW010000286.1 GCA_023392555.1 Pseudomonadota bacterium
ACCACGTCTTCGACGAGGTCGACGATGAGCGCGTAGTGATGCCCGTCGAGTTCGACCACGACGGCCTCCTGGATCTGCTCGCCGCACTCCGTGACCCCCAGCTCGAGCGAGCGGCGGCAGTCGATCACCGTCAACACGCGGCTGCGAAGTGCGGATAGCCCCGCAACATGCGGCGCGGCGCGCGGCACGGAGATGAGCGCGTCGAGCTCGACAACGGATTCAACGGCCGACGCCGGCAATGCCACTCGCTCGCCTGCGATCGTGACGATCAGCAAAAGGTCGGTCATTAGCCCCTCCCTCCGGCAGTCTTGAGGGCCATCAGCAGGCCGGCACGGTCATAGCGATAGATACTCTCGTCATTGTCCGACGAAGGTTCCGGCTCCGAGCGAAGGCGGATCGTCCGCGACGCTGCTGCTGCGTTCGAACCGTCGGAAAGGATTGCGACGTCAGCTTCGATTTCTTCCGCGTCAGATACGACCCGATAGCCTGCGGCTTCGACGATCGGACGGAGGATGTTCTGCATCCACGGATCGTCCGAAGGCAGACGGCATACGAGGGGCTCCGCAGCACGCGACATGGCACTGAGATGGCTTGCGAAGAGCCAATGCGCATCGATCAACTCGGCGGGCTCGCCTTCAATAAGCGTGACTGCGGCGATTTCGCCGGGGACCTCAGCCTGGATGACCTCGTGGGCGAGCGTCGAGAGGTCGACGACCTCGCGAAAGGCGTAACCGATCTCGTTGGCGCCGTCGTTAAGACGGAATAGGCGAACCTTTTCCGTCGGAAGCTCGCCGTTGACCCCGGCGAGCGGCAGGATCGTCTCGCCCAGCTGGACGCGGAGCTGGCCGGCGCCCGGGCGGATCGCGCTCGCGGGCACTTCCTCAATGCGATCGACCACCGCGAGGCGCATGGCGCGGCGCGATCCGTCGAGGCCATGAAAGAGGAGAACGGGCACGTCCTGCTCGACTGCAACCGCCGGGCCTTCAGCGACACGAGCCGAACGCTCCTGCGCTTCGAGCTTCACGCCACCGACCTGGGCAAGGCCGGCAGGGTCGAACAGAAGGATCGGGCTACCGTCGTCGGCCAGCGTCGTGCCTGCGTAGAGGCCCGTCGCCATGACGGCCGGAGCCGCTGGCTTCACCACCAGCTCCTCATGATCGTGGATGCGATCGACACCGAGCGCGTAAACGTCGCCGCCCGCGGGCCGAAGAACGACCAGGGTGCGATCCTCGTCAGCCATCGCGCTTTCGAGGCCGAGGATGTCGGCCAGAGCGACTTCCGGAACGCGGCGACCACGGATGGTTGCGACGCCTGCCCCACCGACGCGCTCAAGCGTCACGGACTCGCCGTTCGCACGGACGATCTCGTCGATCGCGGAGCGCGGGATGGCGAAATGCTGGCCCGCGACAGACACCGTCAGCGCGGGGATGATCGTCAGCGTCAGCGGAACGCGCAGAGTCATGCGCGTGCCCTCGCCGATGACGCTGTCAACTTCGACGATGCCGCCGATGCGCTCGACGTTGGAGCGAACGACGTCCATGCCGACGCCGCGCCCCGAAATGGCGGTGACCTCCTTCGCGGTGGAAAGGCCGGCCTCGAAGATCAAAGCCAACTGCTCGCGCGGGCTCAGCTGTGCCGCGTCCGCCTTCGCGATCACGCGATTGGCGATTGCCTTCTCGACCAGCTTCTTGCCGTCGATGCCGCGGCCGTCGTCCTGGATGTCGATCAGAATCTGGTTGCCGGACTGGCGAGCGGACACCGAGAGCAGCCCGATCTCGCGCTTCCCAGCCTTCAGGCGCTCCGCTGGCTTTTCGATGCCGTGATCAACGGCGTTGCGGATGATGTGCGTGAGCGGATCGCGGATCATTTCGATCATTTCGCGGTCCAGCTCGACGTCGCCGCCGTCGATATCGACCATCACCTGCTTGCCGAGCTCGGCCGAAAGGTCGCGAACCATGCGCGGCAAGGCCACGAACAGGTTCTCGATCCGCTGCATGCGCGTGCGAGTAATCGCGTCGCGCATCTCGGCGATGATCGAGGACAGTCGCTCGAACGCCCCGTCCACGGCAACGTCGCCGGTGGTTTCGCGGAGGCGGCGAGCGAGCTCGTTCCGCGCCAGCACCATATCGGAAACGCCGCTCATCAGCCGGTCGAGCAATTCGATCGACAGCCGGATCGTGCGTGGGGCGGCAGCCTTGCTCTGCGCTTCCGCAACGGTGGTCGCGACAGCTGTTGCTGGACCATCGGCGCCAGGCTTCAGCGCTTCGATCAGGGCGGTATCGTCGCCGGCCGGAAGTGCTTCGCCCGCGTCGATCGCAGCGATCATCTCGGCAATGCGGTCGATGATGGCGAGGACAGCGCTGACGAGGTGCCCGTCAGCTTGGCGGCGACCGGCGCGAACGTCGGCGAGCGCGTCTTCGGCGGCGTGGCTTAGCGCCTCGAGCCGCGGGAAATCGAAGAAGCCGCAATTGCCTTTGACGGTGTGGACGAAGCGGAAGATGGAATCGAGGCGCGCCCGGTCTTCAGGCGCGGCCTCCCATGCAACGATTTCTCCACCCAGCGCCTCGAGCATTTCGCGGCATTCGGCGATGAAGTCGGAAATCAGATCATCCATCGGTACGCGGCCCCGTCCCCTTGCGAGGCCGCTTATGCCGCCGAGGAGTTAATGCGCCGTTAGCCGTGGCCCGGAAGAAGAGCGCCGATCACGAGCACCTCCGGCGAAGGCTCCATCAGGCGGATTTCGCCGCCTGCTTCAGCAGCCAGGCTGTGCGCCAGCCAGGCACCCGCGGCGCGGGGTTCGACCTGCTCCTCGCCGTCCAACCCATTGACCAGGACGTCCTTCAGCGAGGGATCGAGCATGATGCGCGGCCCCTCCCCGCGGATCGCCAACTCCAGCCCGTCGCCCGTCCTCTCGGCGCCCACGTCCAGCCGGCCGCCGCGGACCAGGGCATCGCCCGCAAGCAAGGCAAGGTTGAGCAGCAGCTTCATTGCACCCTTGGACAGCTTTTCCTCGCCGACCATCCAGCCGAGCTCGGTCCGCCGCTCGGCGCCGAACAGGCCTTCCAGCGCGACCTTCGCCTCTCGCGCATCGATCGCGTCGCCGAACCCGCCGGCTGCGCCAAAGGCTAGCCTGAAGAACTTGAGCTTGTTCGCGGTCGCTCGGGCGCTATCGGCGAGCAATTCCATGCATCGCTCGCGCATGTCAGGATCATTCTCGTCGGCGAGCAACTCGATCCCGTTGTTCAGCGCCCCGACCGGCGACATGAGATCGTGGCAAAGCCGCGAACAAAGCAGGCTGGCAAAATCGACCGCGTTCATGCCGGGCTGAATGAGCCAGAGTTTAACCTTGCGCAAGTATCGCGCTTGGGCTGTCTTCCCGAACAACAGGGGGAGAAGCCAAGTTGATCACCCGCTTGATGGTCGCGACCGTCCTCGCACTTTCGGCTCCGGCGGGCACAGCAATTGCGGCGCCGGCGCCTGCGGCCTCGGCAAAGGTCCGGCTCGACCCTGCCCGCATTGACCGAATGCTCCGCGACATGGTCGCCAAGAAGCGCGTGGCCGGAGCGTCGGTCCTGATCTTCAAAGACGGCCGCGAGGCTTATTTCCATGCCGTTGGTTATGCCAATCGCGAGGCGAAGCTGCCGATCCGCCGCGACAATCTGTTCCAGGTCTTCTCGATGACGAAGCCGGTCACGGGGGTCGGCCTGATGCGGCTGTGGGAGGAAGGTCGCTTCGGCCTCGATGAGCCAATCGCCAAATATCTCCCCGAATACGCCGCCGTGCAGGTGTTCAAGGGCATGGATCCGTCCGGCCAGCCCATCCTGAAGGCGCCGGATCGTCCCATCCTCATCCGCGACCTCCTCCGGCATTCGTCCGGTCTCGGCTATTGGGACGGCCCGTCCTACCCCGAGAAGGTCCTCGCGAAGGTCGATCCGCTCAACGTCCAGAACACCCTTGCCGAGGCAAGCCGGAAGCTGGCGACAATCCCCTTGATGTTCGAGCCGGGGACGCAGTGGCGGTATAGCGCCGCGGTCGATGTCCAGGCGCGGCTGATCGAGGTCCTGACCGGTATGCCGTTCGAAGCCTACATGCAGCGCAACCTGCTGCAGCCGCTAGGCATGAAGGACAGCGCCTGGACGCAGCCGCAGGACCGCCTGCCCCGAGCAGCCAAAGCCTATGGTCCCGGACCCGACGGAAAGCTGACTCCCATGCCTGAAGTCGAGTTTCGCAAGCTGAGCTTCAGCGACCGGAAGCTTACCATGGGCGGGGCCGGCCTGACGACGACCATAGACGACTACATGCGGTTCGCGCGGATGCTCCTGAACCGCGGCGCGCTCGACGGCGTGCGCGTGCTGAAGCCGTCTACCATCCGCCTGATGACCACCGACCAGCTCGATCCGAAGATGAAAGAGCGATGGTGGCTCGGCGACAAGGGCAATGGCGGCTTCGGAATCGACCTGTTCGTGCGCAACGGGCAGCCCAGGACCGAGGCTGAAAACCGCGGCGCTGCGGGCGAATTCTTCTGGGACGGCGCGTGGTCGACCTTGTTCTGGGTCGATCCCGCAAACAACATGGCGGTCGTCTTCATGGTCCAGAAGACACCCTACGATGGCTCGCTTCACCACGACATTCGCGAAGCGGTCTACGGTCGCGGATACCTTGGTCCGAAAGGCGATTGAGGCGTCATTGAACCGCCGAAACCAAATACCCATATAGTTTGCTGTGGGGGGAACACAGGACATTGCCGTGGAGCTGCGGCCCGAACATTCGGGCTGGCGCCTAGATCGCGCGCTGGCCGACGCTCTGCCCACGCTTTCACGCGAGCGCATCAAGGCGCTGGTGAAGAGCGGAGCACTCGAAGCTGCATCCGGCGCTGTTCGCGACCCCTCCGCCAAGGTTCGTGGCGACGAGAGCTTCCGCCTCTCGGTTCCGGAACCAACGCCGGCGCACAACGAGGCGCAGGACATTCCGCTTCGGGTGGTGTTCGAGGACGAGCATCTGCTCGTCGTCGACAAGCCCGCCGGGCTCGTGGTTCACCCCGCCGCGGGCAATCCGGACGGGACCTTGGTGAATGCTTTGCTCCACCATTGCGGTGGCAGCCTCTCCGGCATCGGCGGGGTCGCTCGCCCGGGCATCGTTCACCGCATCGACAAGGATACGTCCGGACTACTGGTGGTGGCAAAGACGGACGTCGCACACGAAGGACTCGCCAGGCAGTTCGCCGCACACAGCATCGAACGGCGCTATCTGGCCATCGTGACGGGCATTCCGAAGGTTGCTGAGGGCACGGTCGATGCGCCGCTCGCGCGGTCTTCGACCAATCGCAAAAAGATTTCGATCGTCGGCGAAGGCCGCGGGAAGCGCGCCGTAACCCATTGGCGAAGGCTGCAAATCCTCCGCGACGCAGCGCTTGTCGAATGCCGGCTGGAAACTGGCCGAACGCACCAGGTTCGGGTGCATATGGCCTCGCTGGGGCATCCGCTGCTCGGTGACCAGACTTACGGCCGTTCGGGAAAGTCGCATCGCGAACTGTTGAAAGACTTGGATTTTCATCGCCAGGCCCTGCACGCAGCGGAGCTTGGCTTTACGCATCCCGTAACGAAACACAGGCTATCGTTCGCCAGTGGCATGCCATCGGACATGCAGGAACTGTTCACGGGACTTTTGGTATAGGTTTTTGGAGGCTAAAGGCGCGGAACAGCGCCCGGCCAGGGAGACGCAGGTTAGCATGGCAAAGAATGGTGTAGTCTCGATCCCCGCCAGCGGCGGCGAAGCCGGACTCAACCGCTATCTCGCGGAGATCAAGAAATTCCCGATCCTCGCCCCTGAGGAGGAGTTCATGCTTGCCAAGCGCTGGCGTGAGCAGGGCGATACCGACGCGGCCGCGAAGCTCGTCAACTCGCACCTCCGCCTCGTGGCGAAGATCGCCATGGGCTACCGCGGCTATGGCCTGCCGGTCAGCGAGCTGATCAGCGAAGGCAATATCGGCCTGATGCAGGGCGTGAAGAAGTTCGAGCCCGATCGGGGCTTCCGCCTCGCGACCTATGCGATGTGGTGGATCCGCGCGTCCATCCAGGAATTCATCCTGCGCTCGTGGAGCCTGGTGAAGATGGGCACCACCGCGGCCCAGAAAAAGCTGTTCTTCAACCTTCGCCGGATGAAGAACCAGATCGAAGCGTTCGAAGAGGGCGACCTGAAGCCCGCCGACGTCGCCAAGATCGCCAAGGACCTGGGCGTCACCGAGGAAGAAGTCGTCTCGATGAACCGCCGCATGGGCATGGGAGGCGACACCAGCCTCAACGCCCCGCTGGCGAGCACCGAGGGCGAAGGCCAGTGGCAGGACTTCCTGGTCGACAGCGGCCCGCTTCAGGACGAGATCATCGCGGACGACGAGGAAACCCGCGTCCGCCACGATCTGCTGATGGACGCTCTGGAGACGCTCAACGACCGTGAGAAGCACATTCTCACCGAGCGTCGCCTGACCGACGAGCCGAAGACGCTCGAGGAGCTGAGCCAGGTCTATGACGTCAGCCGCGAGCGTATCCGGCAGATCGAGGTCCGTGCGTTCGAGAAGCTGCAATCGGCGCTGATCCGCCTTGCTGGCGAAAAGCGGCTGCTACCGGCCGCTTAAGCCCGCTCGTCCGCGTCCGCGACAGTCGGGGACGCGGCGGTCAGCTTCTCCCCTTCCCTGGCCTCTTCGGGGCGGTCCTGGACCGTGTCGTCAAGCGCGACATTGTCGGCCGCCCAGGCGCCTCGCTTGCCGAGCGGGCGCGGACGGCCGGTGGTGCTGTCCTTCGATGTCTGGTGCTCAATCTCGCCGTTGAGCTCGGCACCGAGGATGAAGACGTAGGCTGACAGGTACATCCAGGTCAGGAGGCCCACGGTCGCCCCCAGCGACCCATACGTGGCGCTGTAGTTAGACAC
>JAEVYW010000287.1 GCA_023392555.1 Pseudomonadota bacterium
GTTCCAGGCGAGGCGCATACCCTTGCCGCCGCCGCCCGCCGAAGCCTTCATCATGACTGGATAGCCGATGTCGCCCGCAATCTTCACCGCGTCTTCGGTGGTCGCAATATCGCCGAGGTATCCGGGAACAACGTTCACGCCCGCAGCCTGCGCGAGCTTCTTGGATTCGATCTTGTCGCCCATCGCGGCGATGGCGTTCGGCGGCGGTCCGATGAAGGCTATACCCGCGGCTTCAAGCGCCTCGGCGAAGCTCGTCCGTTCGCTGAGGAAGCCGTAGCCAGGGTGCACGGCCTCGGCGCCCGTCGCCTTGCAGGCGTCGATGATCAGCTCAGCCTTGAGGTAGGACTCCGACGCCGGCGGCGGCCCAAGGCGCACGCTCTCGTCTGCCATGCGCACATGCGGCGCACGGGCGTCGGCGTCGGAATAAACCGCCACGGTCTTGATGCCCATGCGCTTGGCCGTGCGGATCACCCGGCACGCGATTTCACCGCGGTTGGCGATCAGGATTTTCTTGAACATCTCACCTCAAAACCGAATTCGGGCCCGGCTGGTTCAGCCGCAGGCAGCAGGAATTGCAACAGCTCGGGCGCAAGCTGCTGGTAAATTGTTGCGTGCGTCAGGTCCGCGCGCTTGTTGAAGCAGAAGGATTGCCCACTCGCCTGAAGAGCCGAAACGATGCGCTCAACCGCAGCAGGATCTTCCGACGTTTCCTTCGCGATTGCGAGGTAGAGAGGGCGGCGCGTCCGTGCCGACCCGACGCGTTCGGCGGCCGTTCGCGATAATCCTTCCTTGTCCCACCACAGGCTCGGGTCGATCGCTCCATAAGCGCCGAACAGCTTGGGCTCGTTGAGGTAGGTCTCGACGATGAACAGCCCGGCGAGTGACTCCCCGACGACCGCATCCTTGCCGCTCGTCCGGTAGGCGCGTTCGACGAACGGCTTCACTTCATCGCGGATGAAGGTCCGGAATGCGCGCGAAGAGCCGGCTGTCGGATACTTCTTGAGCAGATCGGCGTCGTGCGTCGGGCCGGTCAATTCCTTTCGACGATCCTTGGTCTCGATGCCGACCACGATCGCCTCGGCTGAACGCCCCCACAGGCCGCCGTTCTGGGCGATCGCAGTCACGTTCAGCAGGTCCTGATCGACCCCACCATCAATGACGTAGAGCACCGGATAGCGTTTAGCTGCATCCTTGCCGTAGCTAAGCGGCAGGACAACATTGACCCTTCGATTTTCACCGAGCGGTTTCGACCCGATCGTGAACGAGGAACCCAGCAGGATCGGCTCCGGCATCCCGATCGGCTGGCCCAGCGCTGGGAAGCTGATGCTCGCGGCGACACCGAATTGCAGGCACAAACGGCGCGCCCGGTTCATACGCGCGGCTTCATTCGGCCGCCTCATCGAGCGGCGGACGGTTGTGGCCGAGCAGGCGCAGCACTTCGTCGGCGGCATCGGCGAGATTAGTGCCGGGACCGAAGATCGCCTGCACGCCCGCTGCGCGGAGCATGGCGTAATCCTGAGCGGGGATGACGCCGCCGGCGACGACCTTGATGTCGGCGCGGCCCATGTCCTTTAGGGCCTCGATCATTTCCGGGATGAGGGTGCGATGGCCGGCAGCGAGCGATGATGCTCCGACCACGTCCACGTCATTCTCGATCGCCATTTGCGCCGTCTCGCGCGGGGTCTGGAACAGGGGCCCGGGAATGACTTCGAAGCCGAGATCGGTGAACGCGGACGAGACCAGGTTGGCGCCGCGGTCGTGGCCGTCCTGGCCCATCTTGGCGACCATAATCCGCGGCTTGCGGCCGAGGCGGTCGGCGACGGATTGGGTTCCCGCTTCGGCAGACTTCCAGCGCGTGTCGTTGCGGGTCTTGCCGTAGATCCCACGCACCGGTTCGGGCTTGGTGTCGTAGCGGCCGAAGGCTCGCTCCAGCGCGTCCGAAATCTCGCCGAGCGTTGCGCGCTCGCGAGCTGCCGCGACGCTGAGTTCGAGCAAATTCGCGTTGCCGCGAGCGCCCTGCTCGAGCGCGTCCAGCGCCGCACGGACTTTGGCCTCGTCGCGGTTGGCGCGCGTCCTTTCGATGCGCGCAATCTGGCCTGCGCGAACGCGTGCATTGTCGACTTCGAGGATGTCGACCTCGGGCTCGTTCTCGAGCCGGTAGCGGTTGACGCCGACGATCACTGTTTCGCCCGTGTCGACCTTCGCCGCGCGTGCCGCAGCGGCTTCCTCGATGCGATGCTTGGGCAGGCCCTCGGCGACCGCCTTCGTCATGCCGCCGTGCTGCTCGACTTCCTGAATCAGCTCCCACGCACGCTCTTCGAGTTCCCGGGTCAATTTCTCAACGTACCAGCTTCCGCCGAGCGGATCGGCGACTGCAGTGATGCCGCTTTCTTCCGCAAGAATGAGCTGGGTGTTGCGGGCGATGCGCGCGCTGAAATCGGTCGGCAGCGCGATCGCTTCGTCGAAACTGTTGGTGTGGAGCGACTGCGTGCCGCCAAGCACCGCAGCAAGCGCCTCCACGGTCGTGCGCACGATATTGTTGTACGGGTCCTGCTCGGTGAGGGTGACGCCCGACGTCTGGCAGTGCGTGCGCAGCCGCTTGGACTCGTCCTTCTGCGCGCCGAGGTCGGTCATGATCCGGTGCCATAAAGTCCGCGCTGCACGCAGCTTCGCAACCTCCATGAACAGGTTCATGCCGATGCCGAAAAAGAAGCTAAGGCGTCCGGCGAAGGCGTCGATCTCGAGACCCTGCTTCATCGCCGCGCGCGCGTATTCCATGCCGTCGGCGAGCGTGTAGGCGAGCTCCTGCACCGCCGTCGCACCGGCCTCGTGCATGTGATAGCCGCTGATCGAGATCGAATTGAATTTCGGCATCTCGCGAGCGCAGAAGGCGATCACGTCCGACACGATCCGCATGCTCGGCTCGGGCGGGTAGATGTAGGTGTTGCGGACCGCGAAC
The DNA here is from genome assembly GCA_023392555.1 of Pseudomonadota bacterium. Lineage (GTDB taxonomy): Bacteria > Pseudomonadota > Alphaproteobacteria > Sphingomonadales > Sphingomonadaceae > Sphingomicrobium. The sequence continues at coordinate 2,960 of JAEVYW010000287.1, forward strand.
TCTTTCAGGATGTCGTTCTGGATCGTGCCGGTCAGCTGAGCGTGCGGAACGCCCTGCTCCTCGCCGGCGACAATGAAGAAGGCCATGACCGGAAGCACCGCGCCGTTCATGGTCATGCTGACCGACATCTCGCCGAGCGGGATGCCGTCGAACAGCAGCTTCATGTCCTCGACGCTGTCGATCGCCACGCCGGCCATGCCGACGTCGCCTGCAACCCGCGGATTGTCGCTGTCGTAGCCGCGGTGGGTGGCCAAATCGAAGGCGACGCTCAGCCCTTTCTGACCGGCGGCAAGGTTGCGGCGGTAAAAGGCGTTGGAC
>JAEVYW010000015.1 GCA_023392555.1 Pseudomonadota bacterium
GGGTCTTGATCTCCTGATAGCCCGCCTCGTCGATGCGGCGGCGCATGTAGGCCTCCAGCGCGCGCCAGATGACGAAGCCGTTGGGATGCCAGAAGACGCTACCGTGCGCCTCGGCCTGGAGGTGGAAAAGGTCCATCTCCTGCCCGATCTTGCGGTGGTCGCGCTTGGCCGCCTCCTCCAGCCGGACGAGATGCTCTTCCAGCTGCTTCTTGTTGAGCCAGGCCGTCCCGTAGATTCGAGAAAGCATCGGGTTCTTGGGGTCGCCGCGCCAGTAGGCGCCCGAAACGCGCGTCAGCTTGAACGCATTGGCGTCGAGCTTGCCGGTCGAGGCGAGGTGCGGCCCGCGGCACAGGTCGATCCAGTCCGCCTCGCCATGCCCCGTCTTGTACATGGTGATCGGCTCGCCTTCGGGCAGCTCCATCACCCACTCGGCCTTGAACGCCTCGCCATGGTCGATGAAGAACTGGCGCACTCGCTCGCGGTCCCAGACTTCGCGGACCAACGGCTTGTCGGCGGCGATGACGCGCCGCATCTCTTCCTCGATCGCGGGCAGGTCTTCGTCGGTGAACGCGCCGCGCTCTGCCGTCGGGGCGAAATCGTAATAGAAGCCGTCGTCGGTCGCCGGCCCGAAGGTAATCTGGGTGCCCGGGAACAGGTTCTGCACGGCCTCGGCAAGCACGTGCGCGAAGTCGTGGCGGACGAGCTCGAGCGCGTCCTTCTCGTCGCGCGAGGTGATGAGCGCGAGGTTCGCGTCGCCCTCGAACGGGCGCATGATGTCGCGCACTTCGCCATCAATCTTCGCGGCAAGCGCAGCCTTGGCCAGGCCCGGGCCGATCGCAGCAGCGACGTCGGCGGGCGTCGACCCTTCCGGCATCTCCCGCACGGAGCCGTCGGGAAGCGCGATCTTGAACATCTTCGTCATGAGGGCCGCATGTAGCGATGAGGCCGCGACCTCTCAACCGCACAAGATGTGTAAAGGTCGGTTGACACCGCATCGCGACATATGTAAAGCGACATTGACAATATGAAAAGGAAGCTTGCCGTGTCTCGTTTCAATCCCGCCCAGCGCCGTTACAATCGTTCGGTCCTGCTGCTGTCGCTGGCTTACGCCCTGATCCTCTTCGGGGTGATCACCTTCTTCAAGAACAGCTCGCCGACCGGCTTGTCCGCCTATGCGGCAGCCATCCTCCCTGCATTGCCGATCATCGGCGTGTTCTTCGCCATGGGCCGATACCTGGTCGACGAGCAGGACGAGTATCTGCGGATGCTGACGGTGCGCCAGACGCTTTGGGCGAGCGGATTCATGCTCAGCGTCGCGACCATCTGGGGCTTTCTCGAGAACTTCGACCTCGTTCACCACATCGACGCTTATTACGCGGCGGTCCTGTGGTTCGGCGGGCTCGGCCTCGGTGCCTGCATCAACAAGCTGACGCTCGGCTCGGGCCGCGACTGATGGAGAACCGCCTCAAGGTGCTCCGCGCCGAGCGCGACTGGAGCCAGCAGGACCTGGCCGAACGGCTCGAGGTCTCCCGCCAGAGCGTCAATGCGATCGAGACCGGGAAATACGATCCCTCGCTGCCCCTCGCCTTCCGCATCTCGGAGCTGTTCGGCCGCCCGATCGAAGACATCTTCATCTCGCCGTCGAGCCGCAGCTCCAAGGCCATCTGACCAAGCCCAACGTCTAAACAAGGAGAAATGAAATGCGTGTTCTCGCACTGCTTCTTTGCGCCTGCGCCGCTTCCACACTGAATTGGTCCGAGCCGGCGCCAGCCGCTCCGGCAAAGGCGGCCACTACGGCCGAGCAGCGCCTCGGCCACCTCACCATCCGGAGCGTCGGCACTGGTCCGGCAGTCGTGCTGATCCCGGGCCTCGGATCGTCGACTGCGGTCTATGACGATCTCGCGGCGAAGATCGGCGGCAAGCACCGCCTGATCCTGGTTCAAGTGAACGGCTTTGCCGGGGCTCCAGCCGCCGCGAGCACGGACAACCTCATCCCGGGCGCGGTCGACGAACTCGCTGCTTGGCTAAAGGCCAACAAGGTCGAGAGGCCGGCAGTTATCGGCCATTCCATGGGCGGTCTGATGGGCATGATGCTCGCCAGCAAATATCCCGCCGCCACGGGCAAGCTCATGATCGTCGATGCGCTGCCGTTCTACGGCATGCTGTTCGGTCTCAGCGCGACGCCGGACACCGTCCGCCCGGTCGTCGAGCAGATGCGCGCCGGATTGGTCGGCGGCACGGCACCGCTCGACCCTCCGCCGCACATGTCGAACAGCGACGCGGGCAAGGCGAAGGTGGCGGCATGGCTCAGGGCGTCGGACCGCAAGACCGTCGGCGAGGCCCTGGTCGAGGACGCAACCACCGATGTTCGCGCAGACCTGCCGAAGCTGGTGAACTTGCCCGTGACGGTCGTCTATGCGGTGTCGTCGCCCGAGCGGAAGGCAATGACCGACGGTCTCTATCGCGAGGCCTATAAGGCGCTGCCTAAGGCAACGCTCGTCGGCGTCTCCGACAGCGACCATTTCGTCATGCTCGACCAGCCCGCAGCGTTTACTGCGGCGGTTGAAACCTTCCTGAAGTAATCAGGCCGGTTCGCGGATGGCGGTCATCGCCTGGTCGATGATCGCCTCCGCGCGCAGGAACAATTGCGTGTCGACGATCACGCCCGAAGCATGGGCGTTCTCGACCACCTGCTCCGGCCGCGACGCGCCGATGATCGCCGAAGCGACGTTGGGCTCGCGAAGGATCCAGGCGAGGGCGAACTGCGGCAGCGTCAGCCCCGCTTCCTCCGCAATCGGCTTCAGCTCCTGCACCGCGCGAAGTATCTCCGGCTTCAGTAGCCAACCGATGAACCCGCTCATCTCGTCACTCGTGGCGCGGCTATTTGCCGGCGGCGGGCTGTCCGCGTCGTATTTGCCGGTAAGCACGCCCTGGCCGAGCGGCGACCAGACGATCTGTGAAATGCCATTCGCAGCGCAGAGAGGAATGACCTCATCCTCAGGCTCGCGCCACAGCAGCGAATATTGCGGCTGGCTGGAGACGAACTTGGCGACGCCGGGCATGTCGAGAGCAGCCTGGATCCGATCCGCGGGCCATTCCGAAAAGCCGATGTAGCGTACCTTGCCGCTGTCGACGGCGCGGGTCAGCGCCTCCATCGTCTCTTCAAGGGGCGTGTTCTCGTCGTAGCGGTGGCATTGATAGAGATCGACATAGTCGGTCTGCAACCGCTGCAGCGACGCGTCGAGCTGCTTTTCGATCTGCTCCCGCGACAAGCCGCGATCCGTGTCGCTCATCGGGAAGAAGACCTTGGTCGCAAGCACATAGCTGTCGCGCGAACGGTCCTTCAGCGCGTGGCCCAGGAAGGTCTCCGCCGCGCCGCGCCCATAGACATTGGCGGTGTCGATGAAGTTGATCCCGACGTCGAACGCCGTGTCGAGGCAGGCCCGCGCCTTGTCGGCCTCGACCCCGACGCCATAGGTCAGCCACGACCCAAGCGAGATCTCCGAAACCTCGAGGCTGCTGTCGCCAAGCTTGCGATATTTCATTGTCACCTCCCAGCTGCGCCAAGAGTAACGGAGCAAACGGAACTTCGCTCCACGGAGAGGCGAGGAAAGGGCCGCGCCGGCGAGAACGCGGCCCCCTCTCACACGTCGCTTACTTCAGCGACGTTCCGTCGAGCGGCTTGAGCTCGGTCGACT
>JAEVYW010000053.1 GCA_023392555.1 Pseudomonadota bacterium
GTCTCGAGCACGTGCGCGAGCATAATTCGAAGTACAATTTCTTCGAAGGCATGACCCCCGACGAGATCACGGAAGCGCAAACGCCCTACGCCGGGTGGGAACGAAGCACTCGCGCCTTCGCCAGCGCCGGCGCCGATCCCGCTCCGTCATGGAGCGACTTCTCCGATCCGTTGGACGCCATCTCCGGCCGCTTCCGGCGCAACCGCCGAGAGGCGCCTGCCCAGTCACGCTTCTCCCGCGCGGAGCAACGTGCGCTTTCGGTTCTCGGCCTTGGCGAGGAAGCGGACCTCAAATCCGTCCGCGCCAGTTACTCGAAGCTGGTCCGCCGCTTTCACCCCGACCGGAACGGAGGCGACCGGAGCCACGAGAAGCAGCTCGGCGAAGTCATCGAATCTTATCAGCTGCTTCGAAAGGCGACCGCGTTCGCCTAGCGCTTGGCTCGCGCCTCGTCCCGGAAGGCTGGCGTGGGCTGAAGCCGCTCCGCAACCGCAATCGCCCGCTCCGGATCGATCGCCGTGTCCGGATAGGCATCGAGAACGATCGACGGGATCAGCCGCTGCGTCAGGTCGGAGAAGGTGAAGCCAATGGCACTGCCGTTGTGCGGCCCCGTCGCGGCCACCATCCGCTCGACCTGCTCTTCCGTGAAGCCCAACTCCTCCAGCTTCGGCTGAAGCAGCCGGCGGCGCATCGCATCGTCAGGCCGCTCGAACGTCAACACCTCCGCCGCGCGCCGCTTCACTGCCGGGTCGAGCGCCTCGAAGCGGTTGGTGCACATGATCACCGCCGCCGGCAGCCGCCCGTTTGCAAGCCGGTCGATGCCGCGGATGAAGGCGTTCACGCCGCTGACGTCCTCGTGATGCATCTCGGCCGTCTCGCGCGACTGGGCGAGCGCATCGGCCTCGTCGACCAGCAGGATCACCGCGCCGTCGGACCGCCCATCCTTCTGCAGCGTGTTCGCTTCCTTCACCGTGAAGTCGAACGCCGCGGAGATGAGCTGAGTCATCTCGCCGACCTTGCCCTTGCCGCGCGCCGCAAGGCTCAGCGGCAGCAGGTGAACCTCGATATTCTCCTGCCGGGCGACCGCATCGCCGATCGTCTCGGCAAGCTCGGTCTTCCCCGACCCGACGTCGCCCGCCAGGATCACCAGCGGCGGGCGATGCAGAACGCTGTCGATCAGCTGCCGAGCACCCGGATGATGCTCGTCGCCCCACTTCATCAGCCCGCCCGGATGGACCAGCAGCGCGAGGATCTTGGTCAGCTTTTCCTTGTGCTCATCGAGCCCGACCAGCCGCCCCAGCCGCTCGCGCGCATTGGGCTGCGGATAGGCCATCTTCCGTTCGAACAGGCTCTGCACGTCGATCATGAACGCGAATCCCACTGCGGCCCGCGAACGGGCGAAGGCGGGACGCTATTAGCGCAAAACGGCCGGGAAAACCCCGCTTTTCCGCACAGTTTCGTTCTGGAACGTCTAAGTCCCCTGGAACTCAGACCCCGATGCGGGCGCGGCGGTCGTCCCTCGCGGTGGCGTTCTGGAGGAAGCGGACGCCCGCTTCATTGTCCTTCACCCAGCGCACCTGCACGTCCATCGGCTGCATCCGCGGCATCACCAGCCGCAGCGTCTCGCCAATGTCGAGCGCCTGCTCGGTCAGCAGCCGGCAGCCGTCATAGGACAGGTTCGTCATGTGCACGCGCATGCACGCCCCGTCGGAGCGATAGGCCGCTCCCGAGGTGCTGACCGGCTTCCGAACCCGCCGGACCCATTCCGAAACTAGTCGCTCGATCATCGCTTCACGTCCCGAATGCCAGGCCGAACGCGGCACAGAGTTGCCAGCTCGACTCCACGGGCAACTTCCGCAGTACCGCACGCCGCTGAACAGCCGCCCAAGGATCACGGTTAAGACGCCGGAAACGAACTCCTTTCCTATTAGGATTTCACGTGGCTCAAGCTCGTCGATGATCGATTCGACACAGCCCGTCGCGGCTAGCAGCGACCCCGAAATCCCCGCCTTCGCCACCCTCGCCGCTGATCCCGAGATCGCGCCCCTGCTCAACTTCGAGCCCGTCGTGCGCAAGATCAAGCGCCCCGACGGCTGGACTCCGGAGCTTCAGCGCGAGCTCATCGCCCGCATCGCCGCCACCGGCACGGTCCAGTCCGCCGTCTGGCAGATGGGCAAGCACTCCACCGGCGCCGAGGCCCTCTACAAGACGCCGACCGCCAAGAGCTTCCGCACCTCCTGGGACGCCGCGATCATCATCGGCCGCCGCCGCAACGGCCTCGATTCCCAGCCGCCCTTCACCGGCCCCGTCCCCGGCATCAACCGACGCAATCCCCGCGGCCGCAACGCGGAGCCCGCGCCCGAGCCCGAGATCACCATGTCCGACGAGGAAAAGTGGGATCTCATCTGCGCCATCGGCACCAAGTTCATGCGCAAGGTCGCGGCCGAGCGGCAGGCCCGCCTCGCCGGCCAGATCGTCGCCGCCGATTTCTACCTTCGCCAAATCACCATGATGGAGGTCATGTTTGACCTCACCGCAAACAGCCTGGGCTTCGACCCCCACAGCATGCTGCGCAAGCTTCAGTGCGGCTCCATCCACTCGCGCGAGATCGTCAGCACGCCCTTCAGCGACTGGCTCGACCGGGTCCGCCGCGACTGGTGGCAAAGCGAAGGCGATCCGGAGCGCCCGCCCCATCCAGACCTCCGCTTCCTCGTCACCCACCGCACCACCGAGGGCGAATGCAGCACCTACGTCGATCAGCACGCCACCGGGGCGCTGACGACACCGGCGAGGGGCTACACGCAGGAGGAATGGGCGGAGATGACGCACGACGAGCAGCGGATCGCCCGCCAACGGCAGTTCGATCAGGATGCGGAAGCTCAGGTGGCTTGGGAGGCCGAAGCCCACCGGGATTTCGAGGCGCGTCAGCAGGGTGAAGCGATGAAGGCGCAGAACGATCTATGAGCACCGACAAGCCCGCTCGTCCTGAGCGAAGTCGAAGGGCGCCCTTCGAACCCCGCCCCTTCGGCCACTTCCCCCAGCCGCTCGCCGAGCCGGGCGTGCAGCAGCCTCAGCAGTTTCAGGATGAGGATGACGAGGACGCGTTCAGCCGCTGGCTCGCGCACGTGGAGGCCGGGCGGATTGGCTAGCGCTCGGGACGCTGGCCTCTCGCTCTCTGCAATTCCTGTAGAGCGAGGGCCAAATGGGCTGCCGCTGGCTCCGAGCCCCCATGGGCGTCGAGCAGATCGAGCGCTTCAGAAACCAAGGCAGTCACTCGGCGAAGCACAGCTTCGCCTTCTTCGTTTACGCGGTCACCGGCCATGAGCACTCCCCGGTTGGAGAGTTGAGCCTGCGGCCGAACCCGTTTTGTTACAATACTATCGTAAGTTAAATCTCAGCATCGCTCTGCTGATTGGCATGCCACAGCCAGAGCAGATAATCCTCCAACTGCGTCCGGCCTTTTTCAGTCAGGTCGACATAGCTACGCCGCCCATCGGCATTGTCGTCTACTCGCCTGATCAATCCCTCCTCGATCAGCACCGCCTGCCAACGCAGCGCCGTCGTCTGCGATGCGCCAGACGTAAGCGACAGGGCCGTTACCGCGAGGCGTTCTCCGCGAGCGGGGAGGCAATAAAGTGCAAGCATCATGTCCCAACCGGGCTCACCGAACAGCCTGCTACCGAGCAACCTCTCCCGCTCGCGTCGAGCGTCATAAATTCGGCACGCTAATCTCAATAACTCACGATGACTTGGCGCATTCCGGCCCCTGCTACGCAAGGGCGCCAAATCGTCCTTCGCCTTCTTCGCCGGCCTAGTTTGAGGAAGCAACAGCTCGTCGTGCTGCAGCCTCACGTTGATCTGGACGCGGATATCCTCAGCCGAGGTTTCCGGCACCACTTCGATCATCGATGGACGGACGATTGAACGTTCGGACGACACGCACGGCTCTCTGCACAGCCGCCATGGGCGGCCACAGTACCGAGCGGGACAATCGTATGCAGAAGTTTAAACGCCTCGCAAGATGAACCACTACCGATTTGGATTAATCCGGTTTGGTAGGGATTGCTGAGAGTCAGACCTTGGCGCGTCGATATCCTGCGGCCTGAGCATCACTCTCTGAGCAGAACATTTCTTCGGCTCTGGTCTGCGAATAATATTGCATGCCCGGCACATGGTAGATCCAGCCGTGACGGCCTCGATTGCCCTTGATGACGCAATTGCCCGAAGGCGCTGACCGGACGCTCTGCACCGACGGGGTGCGGGCAGACCTCACCGGTCGTTCTCTGCGTGGGGATGGTTGAACTCGAACGTCGTCCGAATGCCGGTAATCGCTCGGCATCTGGAACGTGCCGCTCCACAGCCCGCGCTTGTTCACCTTCGCACTCTCTTCGGCCGAAACGTAGTCGGTCGAATAGTGGCGATAGGCAACTGCATAGCCCGTGGCGACCATCGTCCGGTTGATGTCGGTGGTGCCAGCGACACAGCGGCCGAGAGTCCGGCCGTGCTGGTCGATGCCCATCGACGAGCAATACACCTGCTTGCCGTTCACGAGGCTGGCCAGTCGGTCGGCGGCCGCCGACCCGCAGGCCCAGGCTTGGCCGGCTCGGGTGCAGCTTTGATCGAACTCGGGAGCGTCAACGCCGAACAGCCGGACTTCGGTTTGGCCGACCATCAGGGAGTCACCGTCTTTGGCTCGGCCTGAGCCGGAAACGAGTTGGTCTGCGGCTGCTGGGGTGCAGGCGGTGAGCGTAACCAATAGAAGGCCGGAGAAGTGTCTCATCAATCAGCGACCATGACAGCGCTTGTACTTCAGACCGCTGCCACATGGACATGCGTCATTGCGCCCGATCTTCCGCTTCGCTCGTGGAGCGAGGGCCCGTGTTACGGCACTGACTTTGAAGTCGCCTGCGGCACTGTCCAAGGCAGGATTCGCTTTCCACTTCGTCTCGTCGCCTAGCATAATTCGAGGTTCGCCCGTCTCGGCCAATGTTACGCCGTACCAGGCGTCGCGACGTTCCGCATATTTCCTAAGTGTCACGTGATTCAGGAGCTTCTTGTATGCGGTTCGGTCAGGCAGGCGGTTGCAGTGCACCGTGATCCCCGCGGTGTCGAAACCCATAGAGAAGTCATGCTCTTCGCCATCGACAGCGGTTTGATGGCGAATTTTGGCGATATACCGACCTAGAACGTCAGCGGACTTCCCATCCATGTCGAGGAGCAGCTCCCCAAGGCGATGGACATCGGCCCGCGTGGAGGAATTAACAGCCTCAAATATTGCCTGCAGCTCGGTACCGTTAAAACGGGTCAAGATTCCCGGGACGGTCGACGGGCCATCTAGCCCAACCCTTCTCACTGCCATCGCCAAGTCGAGATCAGCGAGGACGGTGTCGTCGATGCTTATCATCGACGCTTCACCCAAATACAAATTCTTACGTAGGTGATAGGTCAATACCACCAGTTCATGAGTAGCTATGATCCGGTCGTTGGTCTGAGCGCGCTTCTTCAGATAGTCGGAGAATAAAAGGGGCGTCTGTAAAAATTCTGCGAAGACATCGATGGAGAAAACATCAAACACGAGCGGGGGCATCGTATTCTTAAGCTCGCGCAGTTTGAGCAGCTCTCTGCTTTGGAAGCTGAGCGCCGGATAATGCTCGCTGGTCACCACTATAGGGTAGAATTCCAGAACACCGTCGGCACCGGGGATCTCGATCGTCTGACCGTCGAGAGTTGCGACAGCGCCTTCTTGCATGGCCTGGATTACGCTCAGAGCCTGATCGTATGCTTCTTGAACAGCTTTTTGAAAATCACGTGCGATCGCTTCGTCGTTGCCAGCGCGTGATTGCAACGTCATCCGTTTGGACTTGGCCTGAATTACATAGGCTCTCTTTCCGTAGATCAGGAGAGAGTCAGCCTCCGCAATCGCGTTACCACGATCATCGCGGAATATTACATTGTTCGTCAGAAAGTGACGGCCAAACACTTTCTGAAGAGCGTCACGTGTGAAGGTCTCGACAAATCGCCCTCTACTCTGCGAGTGAACCCCGAGATATTCCTTGTCTGCTGCAATCCAGTAGAAAGGATTCTCATAAATGGCCTCAGCGATGGAATATTCGAGGAAAGCAACAAACTTTCCGTCGCCTAGAGCCAATATCGGATAGAAAGAAGCTTTATTCAGGCTGCTAGCGCTTACAAATTGGGCGTTTGGATCACCATCTGGATATGTGAATGCCCGCAGAACATTTTCGACGGTCTCCGGCGCCATCTGTAGCTTATCTACGATGTCATCGGGAGAAAAGACGAAGCAATTCAGAAATGTCTCGTCTACACGCTTTTCAAGCGGCAAATGCCTTAGGCTGTTAGCGAAGGCTAGAGTGCGTTCGTTCAGAATTTCCTTTATGGCGTCCGCAACTTCGGCTGCTTCGTCAATATCAAACCCGAAGTTGGCTTTTAGCCATGCAGCGTCAGGTTCATAACGTTTGCGAGCGAAATCGACATATTGGAAAGTAAAGGCTGACTCTGGACCGTAGAACACGGCCTCACGCAGGAACACTCCTTTTCCTATGGGCGATACTACGCCCTTCCCCTCGTGAAATTCATTAATGGACCTGAATAGTTCAGCATGGGCGGGCTGAAGTATAGCCTGATGCAACTCTTTCATTAGAATCAGCGTCCGCGCGATCATGTCGAAAACGCGCGTCGGCCCGGGCCAGCTCACATCGAGTTCCGTCGTTAACATTAGGCCTGCGAGGAGATTAATCTCCGTCCTGAGGAGCCTTTCTTTGTCGTAAACGGGCGCGAAGTCGGACGCCGTGAATGATCCGGACGATAATAGTACGTTGCTCTGAAAGGCTATGATGGCCAGCGCGTGGATAAATCCTGGCTGGAGAGCAAGGTCACGCAGATCGGCGAAAACCGCATCTTCTGCGCGAATAGAACGGGATGTTGAGTTGGTTTTTCGGCGTCTAGATTTGGAACTTCGACGACTCATCCACCTTTGGATAGCCTGAATTCATAGTAGATCAATCAAGTCGTCACGAAGTAAATTCGTGACGTCGGACGCGTCTCGCTGTTCGGCTTAGGCCGCTTGCTCGCGCGCCGGCCGGAATGCGCCGGCTCTACGTGCTGCTAACGATTGCTGCGCAATCGCTTCGCTGCACTCGGCGGCTTATTCTTCCCCCATCCTCAGGGCAGCAATGAACGCCTCCTGCGGAATGCTGACGGAGCCATACTCCCGCATCCTTTTCTTACCTTCCTTCTGCTTCTCCAGAAGCTTGCGCTTGCGGGTCGCGTCGCCGCCGTAGCATTTGGCGGTGACGTCCTTGCGCAGGGCAGCGATGGTCTCTCTGGCGATGACCTTGCCGCCGATCGCGGCCTGGATCGGGATCTTGAACATGTGGCGCGGGATCAGGTCCTTCAGTCGCTCGCACATTCCGCGGCCGCGGGCCTCCGCGTTGCCGCGGTGAACGATCATGCTCAGCGCGTCGACCGGCTCGCCGTTGACCAGGATGCTCATCTTGACCAGGTCGCCCTCGCGGTGGCCGACCTGGTGGTAATCGAATGACGCGTAACCGCGGCTGATCGACTTCAGGCGATCGTAGAAGTCGAAGACGACTTCGTTGAGCGGAAGCTCGTAGCGCAGCATCGCCCGCGCGTGGCTTCCGGTGCCGACATAGCTCAGGTCCTTCTGGATGCCGCGGCGGTCCTGGCACAGCTTCAGGATCGATCCGAGATATTCGTCGGGGACGTAGATGGTCGCGTCGATCCACGGCTCCTCGATCATCTCGATCCGGTTGGGATCGGGCATGTCGGCCGGGTTGTGCAGCTCGATGATCTTCGCCGGCTCGTTCTTCGAATGGCTCAGGTGGATCTTGTAGACGACGCTCGGCGCGGTGGTGATGAGGTCGAGGTCGTATTCGCGGGTCAGCCGCTCCTGGATGATCTCGAGGTGGAGGAGGCCGAGGAAGCCGCAGCGAAAGCCGAAGCCGAGTGCTGCGCTGCTTTCCATCTCGAAGCTGAACGAGGCGTCGTTGAGGCGGAGCTTGTAGAGGCTGTCGCGAAGCTTTTCGAAGTCGGCGGCGTCGACGGGAAACAGGCCGCAGAAGACGACCGGCTGGACTTCCTTGAAGCCCGGCAGAGCCTCCGCTGTCGGGCGCTTCGCATCGGTGATGGTGTCGCCGACGCGGGTTTCGGCGACTTCCTTGATCTGCGCGGTGATGAAGCCGATTTCGCCCGGGCCGAGCTCCGGGAGCTGCTCGATCTTCGGGCGGAAGGCGCCGACGCGG
>JAEVYW010000055.1 GCA_023392555.1 Pseudomonadota bacterium
TCTCCGAAGTGTAGAAAAGGTGGGCGTAGTGAAGCGTGTAGACCGCGTTGCCGAAGACCCAGACGAGGACGAGGCTCGCCGCAACCAGACTCTTGTCGAGCGCTGTCAATTGCGATCCCTGGGCCAGCTCGGCGACGACGGCCGAGAGAATCACGATGCTGAGCAGGAAGCTAACCACTAGCAACGTGAGGCGATTCGCGTCGTTGCGGGCCGCAGCCCTTCGCAGCGAACTCGCGTCGTCGTCGAGGAGCGGGACGTGCAGGGCAAGGAAGATCAAAGCGGCCACGTCGAACCCCGCCAGAAGTCCCTGCGCCCATCCGAGCAGCCAAATGCCGAGCCCCCATCCGACGGCAAGCACCGCGAAGAACAAGCGGAATCGCCAGGGCGTGCTCGTCTTGTTCTTGCCGTTCGTGTCCGCCATTGCTCGTCAGAACAACATAAGAGATTTTTGGTTGCGGAGGCGGAACGTGGCTTGGTTCTGGTTGATTCTCGGCGGGCTGTTCGAAGTCGGCTTCACGACCTCGCTGCGCTTCGTCGACGGGTTCAGGAACCTGCCCTGGACGCTCGCCTTCCTCGCCTCGGTTGCGGTGAGCATGGGACTGCTCGAGCTTGCGTCGCGAAGCATCCCGATGGGCACTGCTTACGCCGTGTGGGGTGGCATCGGCGCACTCGGAACGGTGGTCGTCGGCATCCTGTGGTTCCAGGAGCCGGCCACCACCGTCCGGGTTCTTCTGATCCTTCTGATCGTCGCCGCGATTGCCGGGCTGAAGCTTACCGCCTGATCGGCTGGAGCGACGGAGCGATCTCTGGGCTTTCCTCGATCGACCGAAGGAAGCGCGGCGGCGCCAGCGGACCGCGCGCCTGCTCATAGGCATAGCCAAGCGACAGCATACGTGCGTCGCTCCACTTGGGTCCGATGAAGCTGAGGCCCACCGGCAGTCCCTTCACCTGGCCCATCGGAACGGTGAGGTGCGGATAGCCAGCGATAGCTGCCAGTCCGCCGGCGCCGCCGCCGCTGATCTGATCGCCGTTCACTGCGTCGATCTTCCACGCCGGCGGCATCGTCGGTCCGACAAGCGCGTCGAGGTTATGGTCCTTGAGCATCTTGTCGATCCCCTGCTCACCCGCGATCAGCAGGCTGCGGGCGCGCGCCGCCTTGTAGGCCGGATCGTCCAGTCCCTTGGTTGCCTCGGCCTTTTCGAATGTCTCCTGGCCGAACAGCGCCATTTCCTGCGGTGCATGAGCCTTGTTGAAGGCGATGACGTCGGCCAGCGAGCGCACCGGGATCGGTGCCGGGCTGCCGCGAAGGTAGGCGTTGAGATCGGCCTTGAGCTCGCTCAGAAGGACGGAGAACTCCTTTGCGCCCATGTCCTTTTCGTCGAACTTCTTGATCTCGACGAGCGTCGCGCCCTGGGCTTTGAGCACTGCAAGCGCCCGCTCGAATGGCTCGTCGGTGCCGAAGCCCGAGGCGAAGCGCATGACGCCAATGCGAGTGCCTTTCAGCGCAGCCGGATTGAGCGCGGCCACGTAATCCTGCTTGTGCTGGTCCGCGGCCTTCGTCGCCGGATCGGCCGGATCGGTTCCGGCCATTCCGCCGAGCAGCAATGCCGCCTCGCGAACCGTTGCAGCCATCGGGCCGGCAGTGTCCTGGCTGTGGCTGATCGGCACGATGTGGGTGCGGCTGACGAGGCCGACGGTGGGCTTCAGGCCGACAATGCCGTTGATCGCCGCCGGGCAGGTGACGGATCCGTCGGTCTCCGTCCCGACCGCCATGCGCACTAGGCCCGCGGCGACTGCAGCTCCGCTGCCGCTCGACGATCCGCAGGTGTTACGGTCGAGCGCGTAGGGGTTGCGGGTCTGGCCGCCGACCGCGCTCCATCCGGAGATCGAGTTCGACGAACGGATGTTGGCCCATTCCGACAGGTTCGTCTTGCCGAGGATCACTGCGCCCGCTGCGCGCAGCCGAGCGACCAAAGGCGCGTCGCGATTGGTGACGTTGTTCGCCAGGGCAAGGCTACCCGCCGTCGTCGGAAGCGGCCCTGCCGCCTCGATATTGTCCTTCAGCAGCACCGGCTGGGCGGCGAGAGGCCCGCGAACCCCGCTGGCGTCCATTCGGCGCGCCTGTTGGACCGCAGTCGGATCGAGCGCGATGACCGAATTCAGCTGCGGGTCGATTTGCTGAACGCGAGCGATTGCGGCGAGCGTTTCCGCTTCCGCCGGGCCGCTGGCGGGCGGAATGTTGAAACCCTGCCGGGGAACCTGGCCCACAGCCTCGATGCGTTCGTACCCCGGCGGCGGTGGCGCCGGTGGAAGCGTCGAACAGGCGGACAGGCCCGCCGTGATGAAAACGCCGAGCCCGATCCGTCTGTTCATGTAAACGCCCCCTACTTGCGCGGTGCCAGCAGCGCGTCGAGCGTGCCCGGCGCGCTCCCGCGCTTTACCAGCCGTGGATAGCGCAAGCCTTCGTGCCAATCGAGATTGACTGTCCTGAGCACGTCGCCGCTCTTGATCAGCAGCTGCACGGGCGCCTGGGTCCCCTTCGCCGCTGTGATCGCCGACTTGAGCACGTCGCCATCGAAGTTGCGGCCGTTGACGGCGGCGATCGTCGATCCGACGGTCAGGCCGGCGTTGAACGCCGCGCTGTCCCAAATGACGCTGGTGATCTTCCCGTCGGCGCCAACGACGAAGCCGCCCGAATAGGTCAGGTCGGTGTTCTTGGCGTTGCGCTGGGCGACCTTCGTCCAGTTGGTCGGCTGGTCGGTGAAGACGAGGTCGTAGCCACCCTGGGTGAAGCCCTCGAGCGGCGGTTGCTCGGCGACTTCATAGACCCGGCGCTGCAGATAGCCGTTCCAGTCGTACGGCTGCACCCGGTTCAGCGTCGAGACGACGTCGGCGAGCGTGTAGGTCACCTCACCATAATCGCCGTCGCGACCGCCGAAGAAGGCGCGGGCGAAGTCGTCCATCGAGCGCTTGCCGCCCGACTGGGTGCGGATGATCCGGTCCACGTCGGTCCAGATCATCAGGCCTTCGACATAATAGT
Organism: Pseudomonadota bacterium; assembly: GCA_023392555.1. Lineage (GTDB taxonomy): Bacteria > Pseudomonadota > Alphaproteobacteria > Sphingomonadales > Sphingomonadaceae > Sphingomicrobium. The sequence goes on from JAEVYW010000055.1 coordinate 3,041, forward strand.
CTTCGCTGCGCTGCCATCCGCGCCACGCCTGCGGAGCGCGCCCGGCGATGGTCGGATCGTTGGTGGTGTCGACCAGGGGCCGCCACTGCCGCCCGGGCGTCGCATAGGCGTAGGTCGCGGCCATCGATGCAAGCGCACCGAGCGTGTCGTCCTTCGACAGCATCCCGGAGCGGGCGCCGAGGACATAGCCCCAGAACTGGGTCTGGCCTTCGTAGACCCACAGGAGGCTGCCCTCCATCGGCGTCCGATAGTCGGGCGTCCACAGGTCCGCGCCGCGGCGGTACTTGCCGTCCCAGCTATGCGAAAATTCGTGCGGCAGGAGGTTGCGGGCCGAACCGGCATTTTCCCAGTCGGTGAAATATCCCGGCTTCACGCCGTTTTCCGAACTGCGGTGATGCTCGAGGCCGATCCCGCCGAGGTTCTTCGAAATCGTCAGCAGCAGGTTGTAGTGATCGTAGTGCTGCGCCCCGAACAGCTTCACCGCCTGCTCGACGAGGCGCTTGTGGGCGGCGATCTGCTCGGGCGTGGCGTTCAGCTCACCCGGAGTGTCGGCGATCACGTCAAGGAAGACGCGGTCGCTGAGCTGGAACTGCCGGTAGTTGGCACCGGCGATCAGCGGCGAATCCAGCAGGATCTCGTAGTTTGTGACCGGATAATCGACGCGATTGCCGGTCTGGCCGCTCGGGCGGAGCGCGGTGGCAACCTTCCAGCCGTTCGGGACGATGACGCTCGCCTTCACTGGGATCTGCCGGACGTAATAGCCCGCGGGGTACAGCGAGTTCGAAATCCACTGGATGCTCGCCATGTCCGGCGTTGCAACCGTGCGGCCCTGGTTGCTGTCGGTCGCCGTCAGATACTGGAACTCAACATCGACCGCGGTGACGCCGGCGGGAACGTCAATGTGAAATGCGGTGACGTCGATCGGGTCACGCTTCCACTTGAGCGGCTGGCCGTTGGCGCTGAAGCGCAGGCCGGCAACGTTCTTGATGTCGCCACGCGGCGAGTGGCCGCCCGGAATCCACTTCGGATAGAGCAGAACGAAGTCGCCTGCAGCAGCGACCGGAATACGCTGCTTGATGCGGAAGATGCCGCGCGTCGTGTCGGTCGCATCGACGGTCAGCTGCATCGTGCCCGGGTAAGGCACGTCACGCGCGGCCGGAATCGCTTCGACCTTCGGGGTCGGACCGACGGGGCGGCTGTTGAGGGGTGGGGTGACTTGGGCGGAAGCAGTGGAGGCAAGCAGGAAGCCAACAAGCGCGAGTGCGCGCATCGAACGAATCTCCTCGGGGACGGGAATCGTTTTTGTCTGCAACGCGGTAGGGCGGCTTGTCCAGAAAAGCTTCGACGAACGGCTTCCTTCCCTTTGTCGGCGTATTTTGCCAATTGGCGCCGCAACATGAGTACGCCCCAGCCCGTTCGCGGGACCCAAAGCCTGATCGGAGAAGAGGCCGACCGCTTCCACGCGGTGGTCGATGCATTCGATCGCGTGCGCCGCCGCTTCGGCTTTCGCCGCGTCGAAGTCCCGACCCTGGAGCATACCGGAGTTTTCGCCCGCACCATGGGCGAGACCACCGACGTCGTCTCCAAGGAGATGTACACGTTCGAGGACAAGGGCGGGGAATCGGTTACGCTTCGGCCCGAGTTCACGGCCGGACTGGCGCGGGCCTATCTGTCTGAGGGCTGGCAGCAATATGCGCCGCTGAAGCTTGCGACGCACGGCTCGGCCTTCCGTTACGAGCGCCCGCAGAAGGGCCGTTTCCGCGAATTCCACCAGCTCGACGCTGAGGTCATTGGTGCGGGCGAGGCGGCCGCCGACGTCGAGATCCTTTCGCTTGCTGATCAGCTTTTGAAGGAGCTCGGTATCGACGGAGCGATCCTGCAGCTCAACACGCTCGGCGATCCGGAGACTCGTGCCGCCTGGCGTGATGCCTTGTTCGATCACTTTTCGGCGAACGTGAAAGCACTGAGCGAGGAGAGCCGCGCGAGGCTTGAGCGCAATCCGCTGCGCATCCTCGACAGCAAGGCCCATCAGGACTGGCCGGTGGTCGACAGCGCGCCGGTCATCGACGACTTCCTGACTGCGGAAGCGTCCGACTTCTTCGAGCAGGTGAAGGCGGGGCTGAGCGCTGCCGGCGTCGTGTGGGAACGGGCGCCGCGGCTGGTTCGCGGTCTCGACTACTACCGCCACACCGCGTTCGAGTTCGTCACCGATCGGCTTGGCGCTCAAGGCACGGTCATCGCCGGCGGCCGCTACGACGGCCTCATCGAGTCCCTTGGCGGACCGCACACGCCGGCCGTCGGCTGGGCGGCGGGCATCGAGCGCCTCGCCATGATGATCGGCGCGCCGGAGGCAGAACGGCCTGAGGTCGTGCTCGTGCCTTTGGGCGACGCCGCCGCCTTGCAGGCGCAACGCATAATCGCCGAACTTCGCTCTGCCGGCATTTCCGCCGACATGGGCTATCGCGGCAACATGAAGAAGCGGATGAGCCGGGCGAACGATTCCGGTGCCGCTTTCGCGATCATCCTCGGCGATGATGAACTTGCCAGAGGCAAGGCCCAGCTGAAGTCGCTGGGCAGCGGGGAGCAGCGTGCGGTGCCGCTCGCTGGTCTCGTCGAGGCGGTGCGTCAGTGAGCCGGATTTCGTCGGAACGCATCGCTTCCATTGAGGCGAAGAAGCAGGAGCTTGCCGACGCCATGGCGTCTGGGGAGCTGGCTCCCGACGACTTCGTGCGCCTGTCGAAGGAATATGCGCAGATCGAGCCGGTCGCTGCAGCCGCTCGCGAAGTGCGCCGGCTTCGCGCTGAGCTCGACGTGCTCAACGGCATGGTCGCCGACCCGACTGCCGAGGCCGAACTCAAGGAAATGGCAGCGGCGGAAGCGGACGAGATCCGCCACAAGCTGCCGGATGCGGAGCGTGCGCTGGCGGTCAAGCTTCTGCCTCGCGACGCTGCCGACGAGCGCGCGGCAATGCTCGAAGTCCGTGCGGGCACCGGCGGCGACGAGGCCGCGCTGTTCGCCGGTGATTTGCTGCGCATGTACCAGCGTTTCGCCGAGACTCAGGGCTGGCGGTTTGAGCTTATCTCGGCGAGCCAGTCGGAAGTCGGCGGCTACAAGGAGGCCGTGGCATCGATCAGCGGGGCCGGGGTCTTCGCCAAGCTCAAGTTCGAAAGCGGCGTGCATCGCGTCCAGCGCGTGCCGGCGACCGAGAGCGGCGGGCGCATTCACACGTCGGCCGCGACGGTGGCGGTGCTTCCCGAAGCGGAGGACGTTGACGTTCAGATCGACGACAAGGACCTGCGCATCGACGTCTATCGCTCGTCAGGGCCGGGCGGGCAGTCGGTCAACACCACCGATAGCGCCGTCCGCATCACCCACTTGCCGACCGGGCTCGTGGTTATCCAGCAGGATGAGAAATCGCAGCACAAGAATAAGGCGAAGGCACTGAAGGTGCTTCGGACACGCCTGTTCGAGCTGGAGCGTGAGCGGCTGGCCAATGAGCGGGCGGGCGCGCGCAAGTCGATGGTCGGATCAGGCGATCGCTCGGAGCGAATCCGCACCTACAATTTCCCTCAGGGACGGGTGACCGACCACCGCATCAACCT
>JAEVYW010000081.1 GCA_023392555.1 Pseudomonadota bacterium
ACGAAAATGTCGTTGAACCCGGTGATCAGCCGGAATTGCTCTTCGTCGGGGGTCGGTAGCGCCCGCTCCCGCTCGACAAAGGCACGAAGCGACGTCGCTGCGTCGGGCGTGATTGCACCCGCTGCGACGGCCTCGTCGATCTCGTTCTGACTGTACATTCGCGTTTCCTCCCTGTGCGGGAAGATTACGCCTAGTGTGTTACTGTGTCAACACAGCAGCGAAGTGGCCGGCGCCGGGGGGAAGCCATGGGGGGCCATCGGCGCCGGCCGGAACGGGTGGTCGCCTGGGCAGACGAACGCACCCGCCTATTCTTTATCGGCAGCGCGTCCGGCCGCGCTCCAGGCTGCGGCCGAGCAATGCGCCCGCTGCGGCGCCGAGAATGGTGCCCGTCGCACGCTCGCCATGCTTGTCGATCGCACGTCCGACCAGTGCACCGCCCGCCGCGCCGACGATCAGGCCGGTGGTGCCGTCCGAACGCTTGCAGCGCCAGCGCCCTTCGGAATCCTGCCACATCTTGCCGTGGTAACCGCGGGCCATCGCGGGCGCCGGCATGACCGGAACGGCCATGGAGGTCGCCGCGAAGGCGAGCACCAACTTACGCATCAAGAACTCCCCTAAATCTTCAAGATCCCCGGAATGCGGTCATGTGTTGCTCAACGCCGGGCCGCGCGCGAGGCCGAGTTAAACGGAATCGACTTCATTTACGACGAACCGAGTAGGTCCAGACGATACGGTGCTGTAACGTTGGGCTGCGACTTACCGGCTATTGGAAACGACGGGATACTTTGCCGCGGCGAGTGGGTTGAGCGGTCGAGAAGGAGACCATTCAAATGGCGAAGAAGGCGACAGCCAAATCATCCACCGGCGGCATCAAGAAATCAGTCGCGGCGAAATCTTCCCGGTCCAGCGGCAGCGGCGACAATTCATCCCGGGACCGCTCGAACGAGTCCGGCTTCGATCCGGTCGACGCGTTCATCAAGCTGCTCCAGAGCCCGCTGGTCGTCGACCTGCTCGCGGTCGGCGCGACGGCGGCCCTGGCAGCGATCACCGAGCACCGGTCGAGCCGGTCGCAAGGCGCGATCCACAATCCGAAGCGTGCAGTGAAGGACGCGGGCAAGGCTGCGGCCGCGGCGATCGGCCGCCGTTTGAAGACCGAGTTCGAGGAAGTCCGCACAGCGTCAAAGCGCGCCGGCGAGCAGCGCGAGACTACGGCCGACGCAACAGTGTAATTCGGGCGCGGCCGATGTCGCGCTCCACTTCCAACGAGAGACCGAGCGGGTCCACGCTGTCGCCCCGCTCGGTCTCCACCGCCAGCCAGCCGCCAGCGGCGAGCCAACTGGCCTCATCCACCGATTTCACGACCGCGGAGCCCGACCCAGTCTCATAAGGCGGATCGGCGAGGATTAGGTCGAAGGCGTCCGTTCGGGGCAAACTCAACGCAGACGCCCCGAGAATCCGGATGCGGTCCGTAATCCCAAGCTTGTGGCCGTTCGCCTTGATCGCGGCGGACGCTCCACGGTCGGTATCGACGAACGTCGCATGCTCGGCCCCACGTGACAGCGCTTCGAACCCAAGCGCACCGCTGCCTGCATAAAGATCGGCGACCCGCAGCCCCTCGAACGAACCGACGCGGCTCGCGAGCATCGAGAACAACGACTCCCGCACCCGGTCGGCGGTCGGGCGCGTGGCCAGTCCCGCAGGGGCCTGCAGCGGCCGCCCGCGAAATTGCCCGGCGATGATCCTCACTTCAGCGAGGCTCGGAAGGCGTCGAGCTCGACCTGCGGCACTTCCTCGATCTGCCCCGGCTGCAACCCGCCAAGGTCGATCGCCCCATAGGACGTGCGGATAAGGCGCGAGACCTGGAGCCCGAGATGCTCCAGCACTCGCCGGACCTCGCGGTTCTTGCCCTCGGTAAGGCTCATCTCGATCCAGCCATTGCGCCCGGTCCGCCGCTCGAGGTTGGCGATGATCGATCCGTAGCGGACGCCTTCGATCGTGATCCCCTCCGACAGATCGTCGAGTTGGTCCTGCGTGATGTGCCCGAACGCCCGCGCGCGATACGTCCGCACCACCGCCGTGCTCGGAAGCTCGAGCTTGCGCTTGAACTCGCCGTCATTAGTCATCAGCAGCAGGCCCTCGGTCATGAAGTCGAGGCGGCCAACCGGCACCAGCCGAGGCAACTCGCGCGGCAGCCGGTCGTAAATCGTCGCCCTGCCCTTTGGATCGCGCGCTGCGGTCAGCGTCCCCGGCGTCTTGTACAGCCGGTACAGCCGGGTCGCAGCGGGCGGCCGCACCGGCTTCCCGTCCACGGTCACCCCCGACAGATTCTCCAGCAATGTCGCAGGCGTCGTCAGCTTCTCGCCATTGAGAGCGATCCGCCCGTCGGCGATCATCCGCTCGACGTCGCGCCGCGAGGCCACTCCGGCGCGCGCCAGAAGCTTCGCAATCCGCTGTGGACCCGTCTCGCGTGGCTCGGGCCTTTTTGGTCTATTGCTGTTTCCCGGGCGCCGCCGCGGCACAGCTTTGGGATTCGTTCGTTGCGGAGGTTGGGACATAGGGGTTTGAAGCCGGGATGCTGTTCGGAAAACGCAAGCGTATCGTCAAACGCATCCTCATAGTCGAGGATGAACCGCTGACCGCGTTCGATAATGAGGTCATGCTTGGCGACCTCGGTTACCAGGTCGTCGCGACGCTCGACAATTTCGACGACGCGATCGAGCATCTCGACACGGACAAGCTCGACCTGATCCTCAGCGACTATCGCCTGTCAGGGGAACGGACGGGTCTCGATCTCGCACGCGCCGCGAAGAACCGCGGAATCCCGATCCTGTTCGCGACCGGGCACCGTTTGCCCGATGAGTCGCAGCAACTGGCGCTCGGGTGCATCATGAAGCCCTATTCAGAACGGACGCTGAAGGCCGCGCTCGACGCGGTCGACAAGCATCTTGCCGGCGAAAAGGTGAAACCGCCGAAGGGCTTCGCCTTCTTCGCGCACAAGGACGAGGATTAGAGCATCTTCTCCAGCCGCTCGTGGAAGACGGCGATGCCGGTTTCCAGCCCGCCGAGCGTCACGGTCTTCACGAGCCCCGACTCGATCCCGCGCTGGCAAAGCTCGGCCGCGCGGAAATCCTCAGCGGCGAAGGTCCCACCGTCGAGCAAGTCCCAGCTCCGCTGCCAGTGCGCCTCGGCCTGCGGCGTCCCCGGCGGCTCGGGGATCAGCATGAAATCCTCGACCAGGCAGGTGCCGACGGTCTGCGGCATCACCACCAGCAGGTTGATGTAGTCCGGGCTGACGATCAGGATCGCCGCGGGATACAGGAAGTAAGTGTAGGTGACCGCGTGGCGCAGCGCGCCCCAGTCGTCGCGGTCGATCTCGGACAGATAGTCCGCCCGGCCCACGACCGCGCGCTGGTGCGGCCCGATATAGTCCGCGGCCGTAATTCCGTCGGTGAAAAACGGCGCGATCGTCTGCGCGTGCAACCGCTGGACGTGATAGCTCTCGAGGAACGCGTCGATTACCTGTTTCCAGTTCGAGGCAACCGCGTGCGTTCGCCGGCGGTAGAGGTGCAGCCCCGACATTCCGAATGCATCCATGTCCTCGGCAAGCGCCAGCGCATGGCCAAAGTCCGCGTCGCCGTCCCGCGCAAACCAGACGAAGCCACCACTTTCGATCGCGGTGAACTGAATCAGCGGCCGGTCTGCCTTGCCCAGCTCCGGAAAGCAATCCGCCCGCGGTACCGCGAGCAGGGTCCCGTCGGATCCGTAGGTCCAGGCATGGTACGGACAGGTGATCCGCTTCGCCGAAACCACATCGTCGCCTTCCAGCAACCGCGTCCCCCGATGGCGGCAAACGTTGGCCATCACATGAACCCGGCCGTTCGCGTCGCGTGAGATGATCAGCGGCAGTCCATATCCGTCATGCGCCACAGCCGTATTCGGCTCGGGCAGCAGCGCCGAGGGCGCCAGCAACAGCGGTAAACGCTCGAAGACGGATCGCCGCTCTCGCTCGAACCGCAGCGGATCGACGTAGACCGACGCGTCGCGCTCGACGACCTCGCCGCCTTCCATGCCGCGGCCGCGGACGAGGGCCTCGGCAAGCTCCCGCTGGCCGGCGCTTGGGCGCGAAGCTTTCGCATGAACGTCCATCGCGGCGGAATCATCCTCTCCAACGGCAGCCCGCGCAAGCGCAATCGCTCACCCCCTGTTCAGGCGCGCGGCGGCTGCTTAAGCATGACGTCAAACCGGGAGGGAAAGCATGGCGACAACCACGATCGACGAAGGCGGCTGGCGTTCGCACCTGCCGGCGGCTGTGCGCCCCTATACGGAAGCCGCGCCGATCGCATCGCTATTCCTCGGCATGTCGTCGGGCTTCCCCTACGCCATGATCGGCGCGACGCTGACCACTCGCCTGAAGCAGGACGGGATCGACAAGTCGACGATCACCGCCTTCACGCTCGTCTTCCTCGCCTACAATTTCAAATTCCTGTGGGCGTGGATCATCGACGGCGTGAAGCTCCCGATCCTTGGGCGCCTCGGCCAGCGCGTGTCGTGGATGCTCGTTGCCGGCGTTCTGGTGATGGCCGCCGTCGCCAACCTCGCACTCGCAAACCCATCCGCGGGCATCGGCACGATGGTCACCGCGGCGATCCTCGTCGGCATCGCCGGCGCCACCTTCGACATCGTCATCGACGCCTACCGCATCGAACTGCTCGAACCGCGCCAGCTCGGCGTCGGATCGGGCATGTCGCAATATGGCTGGCGCATTGGCTCGGCCGGTGCCGGCGCGCTGGCGCTCGTCGTTGCAGCGCGTTCGGACTGGTCGATGGCCTATCTCGCGTGCGCGGCGCTCGCGCTTCCGGCGATGCTC
>JAEVYW010000088.1 GCA_023392555.1 Pseudomonadota bacterium
TCGAACGCCTTGTACATGATGTCCGGGCGGTGGTTCCGGATGGCGCCGGAGCTCAGCTCAACGCCATTGCAGACGATGTCGTACTGCCACGCCAGGATATCGAGCGGGTCCTTGGTCTCCAGCGCCTCCATCTCGCCCTGCGGCATGGAGAAGGGGTTGTGGCTGAAGTCGATCTTCTTCTGGTCCTCGTTATATTCGAACATCGGAAAATCGACGATCCAGCAGAAGCGGAACGAGCCCTTCTCGATCAGGTCGAGTTGCTCGCCGACGCGAGTGCGCGCGGCGCCGGCCAGCTTGGCCGCTTCGGCTTCCTTGCCCGCGGCGAAGAAGATGCCGTCGTCGGGGCCAAGGCCCATCGCTTCGGCAATGCGGTTCATGCCCTCTTCGCCATGGTTCTTGGCGATCGGGCCGCCCCACTCACCGCCCTTACGGGTGGCGTAGCCGAGGCCGGCGAAGCCTTCGCTCCGCGCCCACTCGTTCATGTCGTCGAAGAACTTGCGGCTCTTCTCCGCAGTGCCCGGAGCCGGGATCGCGCGAACGACCGCGCCCTTCTCGACCAGGCCGGCGAACAGGCCGAAGCCCGATCCCTTGAAATGGTCAGAGACGTCCGTGATGAGCAGCGGGTTGCGAAGATCGGGCTTGTCGCTGCCGTACTTCAGCAGCGCTTCCTTGTACGGAATGCGCGGATATTCGCCCGCCGGAGTCACCGTGCGGCCGTCGGCGAACTCCTGGAACACGCCCGACAGCACCGGCTCGATCGCATTGAACACGTCATCCTGCGTGACGAAGCTCATCTCGAAATCGAGCTGGTAGAACTCGCCCGGGCTCCGGTCGGCACGGGCGTCTTCGTCGCGGAAGCAGGGGGCGATCTGGAAGTAGCGGTCGAAGCCCGCGACCATGATCAGTTGCTTGAACATCTGCGGCGCCTGCGGAAGCGCGTAGAACTTGCCCGGATGGACGCGGCTCGGGACGAGATAATCGCGCGCGCCTTCGGGCGAGCTCGCGGTCAGGATCGGCGTCTGGAACTCGGTGAAATTCTGCTCGATCATCCGGCGCCGTATCGACGCGATCACGGCCGAGCGGAGCAGGATATTGCGGTGCATCGTCTCGCGACGAAGGTCGAGATAACGGTAGCGAAGCCGGATTTCCTCCGGATATTCCTGCTCGCCGGCGACGGGCATCGGCAGCTCGGCGGCCGAGGAACGCACCTCCACCTCACGAGCGACGACTTCGATCTCGCCGGTCGGAAGCTTCGGGTTCACTGCATCGGCGCCGCGAGCGACGACGTCACCGGTGATCGTCACAACGGACTCCGCGCGAAGCGAATCCAGCAACTCCAGCACGGGGCTGCCGGCAGCGGCGACGACCTGGCTCAACCCATGGTGATCGCGAAGATCGATGAACAGTACCCCGCCGTGGTCGCGCTTGCGATGGATCCAGCCCGAAAGACGGACGGTCTCACCGACCTTGGAAGCGCGAAGTTCGCCGCAATTATGGGTGCGATAAGGGTGCATGGTCTCGCTGACGCTGATGTGAGGAAAATTCGCGGCGGCACTCAATGCCGCAAAGGTTTTTGTCAACCCGCGGCAGGGCGGCTAATGCCCGCCAAGACTCATGCTTATACATCCATTGATCACGCGGTCCGAAGAGCTTGCAGCACTCGTTGACCGTCTTTCCAAACACCCGTTCGTCGCCGTGGACACCGAGTTCATGCGCGAGAATACCTATTGGCCGGACCTGTGCCTGATCCAGATCGCCAGCCCCGACGAGGCTGCGGCGATCGACCCCAAGGCGGATATCGACCTCGCTCCGCTCATGAAGCTGCTCGTCGACACTCCCGACGTGCTGAAGGTCTTCCATGCGGGCGGCCAGGACCTCGAAATCATCCACAACATGACCGGCAAGATGCCGGTGCCTCTGTTCGACACTCAGATTGCGGCGATGGCGCTCGGGCTCGGCGAGCAGGTCGGATATTCGAACCTGATCGAATCGATGCTCGGACACAGCATCGACAAGGGCGCTCGCTTTACCGACTGGAGCCGGCGTCCGCTCGACAAGCGGCAGATCGACTATGCGATCGCCGACGTAACCCACCTCGCCAGCGTCTTTCCGAAGCTTCTCGCCCGCCTGAAAAAGACGGGGCGTGGCGGCTGGCTCGATGAAGAGATGGAGCGGCTGGCGGATCCGTCGAGCTTTGCCTTCGCTCCGGAAGACGCGTGGAAGCGCCTGAAGCTGCCGAGCCGCAACCCGACAGTGCTCGGCCGGCTTAAGGCGATTGCGGCTTGGCGCGAGACCGAAGCGCGGTCGAAGAACATTCCGCGCGGGCGGATCGTCAAGGACGACACGCTGGGCGAGTTGGCTTCGCATCCGCCCAAGTCGCAGGACGACCTGGGCAAGGTTCGCGGCCTCTCGGCCGGCTGGCGGACCAACGACATCGGCGCGCGGCTCATTGCTGCGGTGAAGGACGCGCAGCCCCTCGAACCCGAGGATATGCCTGACCGCGAACCGCGCCGGCCGGGGCTGACCAAGGAGGGCGTGCTGGTCGCGGATTTGCTGAAGCTGCTGCTGAAGATCCGCGCGAAAGAAGCCGGCGTTGCGCCACGACTGATTGCTCGTTCGGACGACCTCGAGGCACTCGCTGCGGGCGTGCGCAAGAACCTTCGCATCCTCGAAGTATGGCGCTTCGAGGAATTCGGCAGTGATGCCC
>JAEVYW010000115.1 GCA_023392555.1 Pseudomonadota bacterium
ACGTTCTCCTGGCGCTCGATTGCGCTTCCACGGAATTCTTCAAGGGCGGCCGCTACGAGCTTGAAGGCGAGGGGCGGAGCCTGAGCGGTGAGGAGATGGCAGGCTATCTCGCCGAGCTCGCGTCCGAATATCCGATTGCGTCGATCGAGGACGGTATGGCCGAGGACGACATGGCGGGCTGGAAGCTGCTGACCGACCGCCTCGGGAACCGCGTGCAGCTGGTCGGCGACGATCTGTTCGTTACCAATGAGAGGCGGCTTGCCGACGGCATCCGCGATGGTTTGGCGAACTCGATCCTGGTCAAGGTCAACCAGATCGGCACGCTGACCGAGACGATCGCGGCGGTCCGGCTGGCTCAGAGCAGCGGCTACACGGCTGTCATGTCGCATCGCTCGGGCGAGACGGAGGATTCGACCATAGCCGACCTCGCGGTCGCCTTGACCTGCGGCCAGATCAAGACGGGCAGCCTGGCGCGGTCCGACCGCACGGCGAAGTACAACCAGCTTCTCCGGATCGAGGAAGAGCTGGGCGACAGCGCGCGTTACGCGGGTCGGGCGGCGCTCAAATCCTACCGCGCCGGAGCCTGATCCACAGGATTATCCACCAAAGCATTCTTTTTGCTTGCTTCGATGACTCAGTCGTGATTCTGTGAATTCGGGATGGGTGGGACTAATCGCAGCTTCGGATTAATCCGTCGTGCCATGTGGCCGGCGCTGGCGTTGCTCGTCGTCGGCAATTTCGCCGGCTATGCGGTTGCCGGTCCCAACGGCTTGCTCGCCTGGGGCGGTTACAATCGCGACCTGCAGGCACGGAAGGTCGAGCTTGCGAAGCTTGAGGCGGAGCGGGATTCGCTGCGCCATCGCTCGCAGTTGCTCGATCCGAAAAAGGCCGACCCGGACATCGCCGATGAGCTGGTGCGCCGCGACCTCGGTCTGGTGCGCCCGGACGAGGTGATCGTTCCCCTCGACTAGTGCTGATTGCGGCGCTCGTTCTTGCCGCAGCGGCTCCCACGCGATTGCCGCCAGTTGAGCGGTGCGGAGGCGATCCTGAATTCACTGCGGTTCGGCGGCAGCTGGAGCAGGTCGTCGCAAGGCAGGATATCGACGGGCTGCTGGCTCTTATGTCCGACAACGTTCGGGTGACGTTCGGTGGCCGCTATGGCCGTGAAAGCTTCCGTCAGCATTGGGCACAGTCGAAAGATCGCGGTGAGCTTTGGACGGAGTTCAGGAAGGCGATGCGGCTCGGCTGTGCGACAGCAGTGGACGGGCAGGGTCAGGAGTTTCGCGCTATCCCGGCCATGTTCGTCACCGGCGACGATCTCGACGGTTTTTCGACTTGGGTCGCACTGCCCAATGCCGTGATGCGTTCCCGGCCCAATGCCCGCGCCGCAGCGCCGATGCGTTTGCCGGCGTGGACGGTCCTCGAAGAGGTCGACGACAATGGTGGAGCGTGGATCGAAGCACGCACTCCAAAAGGACGGCACGGCTTTGTCGCGAAGAGCCAGGCGCGCAGCATCATCGACTATCGCATCGTCTTCGGAAAGCGCGACGGCGGGTGGAAGATCACGGCGTTCGTCGCTGGAGACTGACGCTACGGCCGCCATTGCCCGCGGGCCATGCAACCTATAGACGCGGCGCTCATTCGATCTTCGCGATTTAAAGAGGATTCACGTGGCGCGTTCCGCGAAAGCAAAAACCGCTGCAGAAGCAGCACCGTCCCTCCCCAATCGGGAACGTCCCGCTGAGCCGAAGCGCTACGAAGCGACCAAGGACGAGCTTCTTCAATTCTATCGTGAGATGCTGCTCATCCGCCGCTTCGAAGCGCGCGCGGGGCAGCTGTATGGCCTCGGCTTGATCGGCGGCTTCTGCCACCTCTACATCGGCCAGGAAGCGGTCGCGGTCGGGCTGCAGTCGGCGATGACGGTCGGCAAGGACAGCGTGATCACCGGCTATCGCGATCACGGCCACATGCTCGCCTACGGAATCGATCCGAAGGTGATCATGGCCGAGCTGACCGGCCGCGCCGCGGGCATTTCCAAGGGCGAGGGCGGCTCGATGCACATGTTCAGCGTCGAGCACGGCTTTTACGGCGGGCATGGCATCGTCGGCGCGCAGGTGTCGCTCGGCACTGGCCTCGCGCTGAAGCACAAGTACAGCAACGATGGCGGCGTGAACCTCGCTTATTTCGGCGATGGCGCGGCGAACCAGGGCCAGGTCTACGAGAGCTTCAACATGGCTCGCCTGTGGGACCTGCCGATCATCTACGCGATCGAGAACAACCAATATGCGATGGGGACGAGCGTCGAGCGTTCGGCCTCCGAGCCTCTATTCTACAAGCGCGGCGAGAGCTTCCGCATTCCGGGCATCCAGGTCGACGGCATGGATGTGCTCGCGGTTCGCGGCGCGGCAGAAGAGGCGCTCGAATGGACGCGTGGCGGCAAGGGGCCGATCATCCTCGAGCTCAAGACCTATCGCTATCGCGGCCACTCCATGTCCGATCCGGCCAAGTACCGGTCGCGCGAGGAAGTGCAGGGCTATCGCGAGCACCACGACCCGATCGACCGCGCTGCCAAGGAGCTTGAAGCGCTCGGCATCGGCGAGGAGGAGCTCAAGGCAATCGACAAGGAGATCAAGGACATCGTGGTCGAAGCTGCGAAGTTCGCTGAAGAGGCGCCGGAGCCTGAGGCTGCCGAGCTGCACACCGACGTTCTGGTGGAGACCTACTGATGGCCACCGAACTGAAGATGCCTGCACTCTCGCCGACGATGGAAGAGGGCACACTCGCCAAGTGGCTGGTCAAGGAAGGCGATGACGTCCGGTCGGGCGATATCCTCGCCGAGATCGAGACCGACAAGGCGACGATGGAGTTCGAAGCGGTCGACGAAGGCAAGATCGCCAAGATCCTCGTGCCTGAGGGCACGGACGGCGTGAAGGTCGGTCAGGCCATCGCGATCCTCGCTGCTGATGGCGAGGCGGTGAGCGACACTGCTGCACCCGCGCCCGCAGCCGCCGAAGCTCCGAAGACGGAGGCTGCGCCTGTTCCGGAGCCGGCGGACCAGAAGGCCGAAGGCACGCCGACGCCACACCAGATGGAGACTGCAGCGCGCGAGCTGGTTGCGGACGTCGCCAAGACGCAGGACCCGCCGGAGGTGCCCGAAGGCACGCCGCTGGTCAGCACGACCGTTCGCGAGGCGCTTCGTGACGCCATGGCGGAAGAGATGCGCGCCGACGACCGCGTCTTCGTGATGGGCGAGGAGGTCGCCCAGTACCAGGGCGCGTACAAGGTGACGCAGGGCCTGCTCGACGAGTTCGGCCCGCGGCGCGTGATCGATACGCCGATCACCGAATATGGCTTTGCCGGTCTCGGATCGGGCGCGGCGATGGGCGGTTTGAAGCCGATCGTCGAGTTCATGACCTTCAACTTCGCGATGCAGGCGATCGACCACATCATCAATTCGGCCGCCAAGACCAACTACATGTCCGGCGGCCAGATGCGCTGCCCGATCGTGTTCCGCGGTCCCAATGGCGCCGCAGCCCGCGTCGGCGCCCAGCACAGCCAGAACTATGGCCCCTGGTACGCGAGCGTCCCGGGCCTGATCGTGATCGCGCCGTACAGCGCGGCTGATGCGAAGGGCCTGCTCAAGGCGGCGATCCGCAGCGAAGACCCAGTGGTCTTCCTGGAGAACGAGCTGCTTTACGGTCAGCATTTCGACGTGCCGCAGATGGACGATTATGTCCTGCCGATCGGCAAGGCGCGGATCGTTCGTCCGGGCAAGGACGTGACGATCGTCAGCTACTCGATCGGCGTTGGCGTTGCGCTCGAAGCGGCGCAGGAGCTGATGGGCGAGGGCATCAATGCCGAGGTGATCGACCTTCGCACGCTCCGCCCGCTCGACAAGGCGACGGTGCTGGAAAGCCTGAAGCGTACCAACCGCATGGTTGTCGTCGAAGAAGGCTGGCCGACCTGCTCGATCGCTTCGGAGC
>JAEVYW010000122.1 GCA_023392555.1 Pseudomonadota bacterium
GTCCAGCCCGATCGAGAACGCCAAATCCTGGAACTTCGCGGTAAGCTCGGCGCAGCCCTCATCGACGCGGGCCAGCAATTCGTGGTCCTCGCCAGCTTCACCAGCTGCCGGAATAACGCCGCCCAAATTCTTGAAGATCATAGACAAAGTACGCTGGGCGAGATTGCCGAAGCTGTTCGCAAGCTCCGCATTGACCCGGCTTACGATGGCTTCCGCGCTGTAGCTGCCGTCCTGCCCGAACGTGACTTCGCGCATCAGGAAATAACGCAGCGCGTCGACCCCGAAGCTCTCCGCCAGCGCGAGCGGATCGACGACATTCCCGACGCTCTTCGACATCTTCTCGCCGCGAGTCAGCAGGAAGCCGTGGCCATAAACCTGCTTCGGCACCGCAATCTCCGCGGACATCAGGAACGCCGGCCAATAGACTGCGTGAAAGCGAACGACGTCCTTGCCGATCAGGTGGATGTCGGCGGGCCAGTAGCGCTTCCACAGCTCCGTCTCGTCCGGATAGCCGAGGCCGGTGATGTAGTTGGTCAATGCATCGAGCCAGACGTACATCACATGATTGTCGCTGCCCGGCACCGGAACGCCCCAATCGAAGCTGGTGCGCGAAATGCTGAGGTCCTTGAGCCCGCCCTCGACGAAGCGAACCACCTCGTTGCGGCGGCTCTCCGGGCGGATGAAGTCCGGATTGGCGGCATAATGGTCGAGCAGGGGCTGCTGGTACTTCGAAAGGCGGAAGAACCAGCTTTCCTCGACCGTCCATTCGACCGGCGTGCCCTGCGGGGAGAGCTTGTTGCCGTCCTCGGCCGCGGTCAGCTCTTCCTCTTCATAATAGGCCTCGTCGCGGACCGAGTACCAACCCTCGTAGCGGTCGAGGTAGAGGTCCCCCCTCTCCTCCATGGCCTTCCAGATCGCCTGGCTCGCGCGATAGTGAGCCTCATCCGACGTGCGGATGAAAAGATCGTGGGACACGTTAAGAGTATCGCACATCTGTCGGAAAAGACGTGACATTTTGTCGGCGAACTGGCGCGGTTCGACGCCCTCCGAGCGGGCAGCTTGCGCCATCTTCAGCCCATGTTCGTCGGTACCGGTCTGGAAGCGGACGTCTCTGCCCTGCGCGCGCTGGAAGCGGGCAATGACGTCAGCCGCAATCGCCTCGTAGGCGTGGCCGATGTGGGGCGGACCGTTGGGGTAGCTGATTGCGGTGGTGATGTAGAAAGGATCGGACATTGTGTCCGCCCTAGCGGGGGCGGATTAGCGCTTCAAGGAAGCCGGGTCCGGGACGTCGGCGAGAATGCCGCCTAGTTGAAACACCGTCGAAGCAGGATCGAGCGAAAGCCGCGGGGCGATCGCGGCCAGTTCTCGCGTTCGTGCATAGGCATCGAGCGCACGCTGCCGGGGTGGGCCCGCGAGCTGCCTAGCCTCCCGGGCAATCAGCGAAGGCAGCAGTTCGAGGAAAGCCGCATAACGCTCTCCGGCGCCGCGCTTGCCGAGTTCCTGCGCCAACGCCGAACGTTTGCCGTTGGTCGGATCGCCTTCGCGCAGGATGTGCAGCGCCGCCGCTTCCAGCTTGACCAGGTCGAGCTCGGCGAGGGCGAGCGCCCTGCCCGCGGAGCCCTCGGATGCAGCAATGATCTTGTCGCGATCGGCGGCGTCGGGCGCCTCGCGGGCCAGGATTGACGCCATGACGTCATCGCCAAGTGTCTGGAAATCCAGCCTTCTGCAGCGCGAACGGATCGTCGGAAGCAATCGACCGGGCGAATGAGTGACCAGGAAGAAGATGGTGTTGGGCGGCGGCTCCTCGAGCATCTTAAGGAGCGCATTGGCGCCCGACTTCTCGAGGTCGTCGACGGAATCGATGATCACCGCGCGCCACGGGGACAGTGCCGGCGTGAAGCCCAGGAACTCGCCAAGTTCGCGGACCTGCTTGACGCTGATGTTTCGCGCCAGGCCGTCGCCCTTTTCCTTCTCCAGGCGCTCGAGGACGCGAAGATCGGGATGGCTTCCGGCGGCGATCAGCTTGGCGATTGGATGATCTGCGGGAGTGGCGAGGCCCGGTTCCGAGATCGGCGGTCCTGCGGCTTCCGACAGGACCCGAGTTGCGGCTTCCCGGGCGAAGCTCGCCTTGCCGACCCCCTTCGCACCGCTGATGAGCCAGGCGTGGTGTAGGGTGCGCCGGTCCCAGGCACGCTGAAACTGCTCTACCGCTCGATCCTGTCCGAGGATCACGGGAGCAGGTCCGCGATGGCTTCGACCAGCTTGGCCGTGACGTTCTCGGGCGAACCCGACGCGTTGATGAGCCGCACGCGATCGGGCTCCGTCGCCGCGATCGTCCGAAACGCCGTCTCGACCCGGCGGTGATAATCCGCAGAGCGCCCGCCGATGCGATCAGCCTCTGGGTCCCGCGCGTTGGCTCGCTCGACGCCTTCCATGCCGTCGAGCATGAGGATCAGCGTCCGGTCGGGCAGGAAATCATCGCAGGCAAAGCGGTAAAGCTCGCGCACTCGGTCGATGCCGAGATCGAGCGCGCCGCCCTGATACGCCAGCGACGAGTCCAGGAATCGGTCGCTCAGCACCCACCGTCCTTCGGCAAGCGCCGGCTTGATCGTCTTCTCGACGTGATCGGCCCGAGCCGCGGCGAACAGCAGCGCCTCGGCCTCAGGTGATAAGCCCGCATCCTCACCGGTCAGAAGCAGATTGCGGATCGCCTCGGCGGAATGGCTCCCGCCCGGCTCGCGAGTCACGACGCAATCGATGCCGCGGGCGGTGAGAGCAGCATGAAGCGCCCTCACCTGCGTCGATTTGCCGACCCCCTCCCCGCCTTCGAGGGTGATGAAGCGCGCCGTGAGGCTCACGCCATCCCGAAGAGCTGCTTCAGGCCGATCCATGCGCGCGTGAAGAAGCCAGCCTCACCAACGGCCTCGGCGGCAACCAACGGCATCACCTGGTCGCCCGAGTCCGACGTCGTCACGACGAGGTCGGCGATGTGCTGCCCCTTCGCGATCGGCGCTTTCACGGGTCCGTTGTAGCGGATCTTCATCCCGCCAACCTTGGACAGAATGCCCGCCGGGATCGTCAACGACAGGTCGCGCG
>JAEVYW010000245.1 GCA_023392555.1 Pseudomonadota bacterium
GAGGCGACCAGGCGGCCACGGCCGTCGATCACGGCGCTTATGCCCGTCGGCGTCGAACGAACGACGGGCAGACCTTCCTCGGTAGCGCGAAGGCGGGCCTGGGCGAGATGCTGCGGCGGTCCCCACGACCCGAACCAGGCGTCGTTCGAGGGATTGAAGATGAAATCCGGCCGGTTGCGGCGGTCGACGACTTCGCCCGAGAAGATGATCTCGTAGCAAAGCTGGAAGCCGACCCGGCCCCAGTTGGGCAGCGTCAGCGTGCGTGGTCCGGGGCCATTTGCGAAATCGACGTCGCCTGGCGCAAGACGCGACAGCCCAATCGCCGACAACAAGGGCCGCATCGGCAGATATTCGCCGTAAGGGACGAGGTGCGCCTTGTCGTAGCGCCCGACAACCCGGCCGCCCGGAGCGAGAACGAACACGCTGTTCGCTGCTCCGCTCAGGTTGCGGCCATCCGTGGAGAAAAGGCCGATACCGCCTGTGAGCACATATTCGCCCGGGCCGATCACCGCGGCAGCGCGCTGGCGTTCGAACGCGGCGAAGGCGTTGTAGGGCTCGGTGCGGTGGTCTTCGAGCGGGTTGGTCACCGCGGCCTCGGGCCAGAAGAGCAGGCGCGGGCGGGCGCCACCCTGCTGCATCGACAATTGCGCGAGGCGCTGTGCTGCGACCTCGCTGAAGCCTGGACGCCACTTGTCCTGCTGGCCGATGTTGGGCTGGACGACGCGGATGGGACGAAGCTCCAGCGTGTGCTCCGGCACATTTGACGAGGGCAGGGTCCAGAGGATCGAAGTCGCTGCGCCAATGGCAAGCGCTGGCAGCCACTTGCGCTGAAAGGCGAGCCAGACCGCAGCCGACAGCAGGACCACCAGCGCCGAAAGGCCGTAGGTGCCCACCAAGGGCGCAATCTCCCGCAAGGGCGTGGGCACGAGGGTGACCCCGACCGGATTCCACGCGAACCCGGTAAAGATGCCCGCACGAAGCCATTCGGTGACCGCCCATGCTCCCGCGAGCGAAAGCGCCAGCGCAGTGGGATGGCCCTTGCCGATGCGCCACGCGACGCCGGTTGCAAGCGCGGGATAGACGGCGAGATAGATCGACAGCAGTACGACCGCGATCCAGCCAAGCCATGCCGGCATCGCTGCCTGATAGGTGAACGCAGTCGCGATCCAGTTGAGGCCGATGACGAACTGGCCGAGGCCGAACAGATAGCCGATCGCGAGGGCACGCCGCAGCGTCGGCACGTGCACCAGCAGGCCCAACAGCAGCGCAAAAGCGATGAGCATCAGCGGCCACAAGCCGGTGGGCTCGAACGCGAACGCCGACACGGCGCCCAGCGCCAAGCTAAGCGCCAGCGGCCACCATCTCCGGTGCTTTTCGGCGTCGAGAGTGATCATTCAGGCGTCGGTGCCGGAGCGCTCTTCCGGCGCATGCAGGCGGACGCGGAGGATCTTGCGCGCATCGGCATCGACGGCCTCCAGCTTCCAGCCCGACGGGTGCATCACGCACTCGCCCTTGGCCGGGATATGTCCTGCAAGCAGGAAGACGAGACCGCCGAGCGTATCGACCTCATCCTCTTCCCAGGTGAGGCGTGGATCGACGGCCTTCGCAAGTTCGTCGAGCTCGACCCGCGCATCCGCTTCCCACAGCCCGTCTTCGAGCAACGCAAGCATGCCCTCGGCCTGCTCAATGTCGTGCTCGTCCTCGATATCCCCAACAATCTCCTCGACCACGTCTTCGATGGTGAGGAGGCCCTCGGTGCCGCCGAATTCATCGACGACGATCGCGAGGTGAACGCGCTGGGCGCGCATGCGGGCGAGAAGGTCGATGACGCCCATGCTTTCGGGCACGTACAAGGGCACGCGCATCAGCGCGGGGATCGAGCGGTCGCGCGACGGGTCGTTGAGGGCGGTGAAAACGTCCTTGATGTGCACCATGCCGATGACCTCATCGAGGCTCTCGCCGCGCACGGGCAATCGGCTATGCTCGGCTTCCGCGAAGGCGCGGACCAAGTCGTGGAAGTCGATAGTCGACGGGACCGAGATGATCTCGCCCCGCGTGACGCAAATATCGCCGGCAGTCCGTTCACCGAAGTGAAGCAGGTTGCGGAGCATCTGGCGCTCGGTCGGGCTGAGGTCGCCCGCCTTCGGCCGCTCATCCTCAGCGTCGTCGATCGCTTCCTCGATCTCGTCGCGAAGCGTCTGCTCGCTGTCCTCGCCGAAGATCAGCGAGCGCATGCCGCGCCACAATCGGGAGCCGGTGTCGTCGGAACGGGTCGCCATCAGCGCTCGCCCTCATAGGGGTCGGCAATGCCGAGACGGGCAAGCGCGCGGACTTCGCGTCTTTCCATGTCCGCTGCTTCGTCGTCCTCGTGGTGGTCGTAGCCAAGCAAATGCAGCGTGCCGTGGACGAGAAGGTGCGTCGCGTGGGTCTCGACCGGGATCGCCTTCTCGGCGGCCTCGCGTTCGCACACTCCGCGCGCGAGTACGAGGTCGCCGAGCATCAACTCCGGGCCTTCGCCGGTCCGCTCAAGATCATCCGCTTCGGCGAGCGGGAACGACAGCACGTTGGTCGGCTTGTCCTTGCCGCGCCACTCGGCGTTGAGCGCACGGACTTCCTCATCGCCGGTCAGCCGCACCGACAGCTCAACGGGCCGCTGAGCCTGCGTCAGCTGCGGGAACGCGCTTTCGGCCACAGCGGCCTCGGCGGCGCTGCGGACAAGCCGCCCCCAGTCGGTGCTACTGTCCCACTCCGCGTCGGCTTCGATGTCGATTTCGAGCATCATCGTTGGGCCC